>CAZAKW010000012.1:0-19082 GCA_964485835.1 uncultured Bacteriovoracaceae bacterium | reverse complement strand
GCGAAGAAGTTTACTCCGCTATTCAAGATCAGAATAAGCAGGCCGCAAAGACTTCAGTTGCGGTGAACCAAGTTTCTAAAGTATTAAAAGGTTAGGGTTTTTCTGAAGCCTGTGACTCAGGCAAGCTGTCCTAGGATGGGCCAGCGAATCTTTCGGAGGAAAAAGAGCATGATCGTAGAAACAGGACGTTTTGGCCGGCTCGAACTTCCGGAATCGGATTTGATTTCGATTTCCAGTGGTATCCTTGGCTTCCCTGAATACACGAAATTTTGTTTGGTCGATCCAGGCGACGACGTTCTGATCGTTTGGCTCCAATCGCTTGAGAATCCGGATCTCGCGATTCCCCTGCTCGAACCAAAAATTTTCAAAACGGATTACACCGTTCGCCTTTCGGCAGCGGAACTTCGCGAGCTGAAACTGGATAACGTCAATCAGTCGGCCGTGTTCACGCTGTTGACGATCGGAGACGATATCACGCAGATGTCGGCGAATCTAAAAGCGCCGCTCGTGATCAACCTGCGCGAAAAACTCGCCAAGCAAGTCGTGCTCCAGGAAAACGAATACACGCTGAAGCACCCGATGTTCAAAGAATTGCGCACGCACCTGATGACGATCGCTTCGCAGCGACGCGGGTCTTCGGTTCAGGATCAAGAAGAAGTCGCGCGCGAAAGCTCGATCATCTCGATTGAAACCATTCCGCCTTCGCTTACGGTGAAAACACTGCAAGCCTAATGGCGAGTTTCTTACTTCGATCAAGCCGGATTCTGCGAGGAGTCCGGCTTTTTCTTTTCCTGATTTCGGGAATGGCGAGCGGGCACGCAGCCGCACCGACGACCACCGAAGGCCGGGTGAATCGAAATGCGTTTCCTCTCGCCCGGTACGCGGATCGCTACGCGCCGTTGCCCGCCGCAATTGAACCGGCCCTGCGCGCGCGTATCGAGCAAGCCCTCGCTCCCGTAAGACTAGCGCCGCGGTCGTGGTTTCGAGCGAGTTTCGGAATTACGCCGAGTCCAGGCGACCGAAGAAAAATCATCGCAAGTCTCTCCGATACGGAAATCTGGAAGTGTCTTGGGGAATCGTGTCGCGGATGTACGGGCGACGAGAGCGCCGGGTGCGCGCTGGGGGCGCAAGTTTCGGGCGGGACCGGAGTCGTGCTTCTCGTCCACCCCTGTCTTTACGGAGAAGGAACCTGTCCGCGCGGAGTCGACGGAGACGTGAATGCATGGGTAGAGCGGGTGATCGCGGCGAGCAGTTTCTACAAATCGGGCCTCGAGCGAAAAGGAAATAACCTAAAGAAATCCCAGCAAGCCTCTTCAGAGTGGATCAGAGAAACGTCGAAATCGGTGAACCAGATTCTGGGCGCGTGCCCGGGGCCCTATTCTTCGGAGTCGATGGCATTCTTACGGAAGTTAGATTCTGTATCCATTCCGAATTGGGCGCTTCGAAAATGCGGAGAAGCGTATGTGTCTTCGCTAGAAACACTGCCACAGAAATGTCCAGCCCTTCGCAAAAGCTTAAAGGCGGAGTGGAAGTCCATCGGGGGCGGTGAAAACATGAATTCCGATGTTCTCCGCATCGACGAATTTGGCATGCGATTGCTTTGCCGAAAGAAATCAACAAAGACGGTTTGGACCCTATTTGCGAGCCGGCGAATTCTTTTGCTCGGCGACGGAGCATGTACGGGCCAGACTCCGGTTGCTATAAACGAGTTTCTAAACGACTCGATTCCTTCTTCATTGCGCAAGAAACTTGACGAGTATGGATGTACGAATCTCTTTAAGCAGGGAATCGATTCCGGACGCGCGGCGGAAAAAAACCATGATGCATCTAAAATTAAATTGATCGAATAGTCGTACGATCGAATTAAAAATAGAACGCTATCCCTAGACGAACGGAAAGTCCGGAAGCGCGAATGGCGCCTTGAGAGTCGCCGTGACCATCAATAAACGATCGTCACTTCGTTTTTATACTCGATCAGCTCTTTGATGTTTTTGACTTCGCGAATCAACCACTTGCCGTTATCAAGCGCCATCTCGCACATTCGCTTGGTGGTGACGCGGGCATCGGGTCCACGGCCTTGATCGATGTAAGTGAGTTCGTAGGTGATGTCGGTTCGATCCGGGCTAACCGACTTGATCTCCCGAATGGCGAGTTTGACGAATTCACGTTTCGTATCCACGAAGGCTTGCCGGAACTGATCCTCGCTCCAGGAAACGAGCCGATTTTTTGCCCCGCCGGTTAGGTAGGCGTTAAGTTTTTCGCGGTCGCTGACTTCCCTCACGGAGAAACTCGTTGAAATATAATCGGTCAACGTCTGTTTCGGATTGTTCCCGCCTTCGGGCGTCTTCGAACAGGCGGAGAGCGAAACGGAGCTAGCCGCCATCAGCGCGAGAGCGAGTCGTAAAAATTTTCTATTCAGGAAATCAGTGGATGACATGGCCTTCTCCGCGAAGAACTTCGATGAAATCGGACAACTCTTTGCGCATATCGCGATCGGTGTTCTTAAATTCTACCCCAATCCCGATCCACGAAGTATCGATTTTCGAGGGCAGTCCCGTAACTCGCTCCACCGCGCACGACATCTTCGTCCCGCGGTAATGAAATAGGATATCGGTGGGCAAGTTTTTCTCCGCGCCCTGATCGAACTTTCCGAGTACGAATCCGCCTTCGGAGTCGAGGCGGCTCATCCGCAGGCCTTTGTGTTCACCCCAGTCGAGCCGGAGCCCGGGAATAGGCTCCGGTGAGGATTGAAACCACGCCATGCCGGGCGCGAGGGCTGGAACGTGGTAGGCCGAAAAAAGGCGATCTAAAAACGCGAAAGCCGAGATTCCTGTGAATACGCT
Source organism: uncultured Bacteriovoracaceae bacterium (assembly GCA_964485835.1). Lineage (GTDB taxonomy): Bacteria > Bdellovibrionota > UBA1018 > UBA1018 > UBA1018 > JACMQW01. The sequence goes on along the minus strand of CAZAKW010000012.1, from coordinate 16,239 downwards.
GAAGAGGCCTAATGCGACGTTTTCTTGGCGGAGGGAAATAAAAAGGCAATAGGCGACGAATCCCGTGAAAGCGAGCGTTGCCACAAAGAGCGCCCATCGATGCGTACGGCGGATTCCGATCCAAACGGCGATCATTCCGACGAAAAGCGGCCCCCAGAGCCGCCACTCGAGACTTGGGTTCCATTTCCACCACGGCATCCGTCTCGCCAGAAGGGAGGCGACCATCGCCATCGGCAACAAAAGAAGGAGATAATAGGAAATTCGCCGCAATCGTTCAGGAGTCTTCCACAGCCGCATCCCCAGAAATTCTCACGGGGCGAGAAAACTTGTCAATCAATGCAGTTTTTACTGGCTCCAAACCGAGTTAAAATCAAACGATGGCAGAACGAATAACGATCGCGGGCGTGATGACGGGGACTTCTTGTGACGGCGTGGATATCGCGGCCATCGAGTTTGATCCCGAGAGTTGGACGCCGAAATGGGAGGCGAGTTTCGCCTATCCTTCCACGCTCAGAAAACGCGTGTTTGCGCTCCAAAAGCCGGGTGCGAAGACGACGATCGAAGAGACATTCGCGTTGCACACGGAAATCGGCGATTGGTTGGGCGAGAAGCTTGCGACGTTGATTGAGGGATTGACGGCGCTTGAGCGTCCTTCGGCGATCGCTGTGCATGGACAGACCGTTGCCCATCACCCCGGAAGACGTCCCCGCGGTTTCACCGTCCAACTGGGCGATCCAAGCCGAATCGCCGAAAAAACCGGCCGCACGGTGATTTCGCATTTTCGAAACGGAGATCTCGCCGCTGGCGGAGAAGGCGCGCCTCTCGTTCCGCTTTACCATTATCTTTTAAGTTCGGTTCTGCCTCGGGGAACGGAAGGTGCCGCGATTCACAATCTAGGCGGCATTAGTAATTTCACTTATCTCGATCCGCGCGGAGGGATGATCGCGTGCGATACGGGTCCGGCGAATGTGTGGATCGACGCTGCGGTGGAAAAAATCACGAAGGGTAAGAAGAAGTTCGACGATTCGGGGAAGATGGCATTGGAGGGTGCGGTATCGGAATCGGTGATTCGTGAGCTTTTGAAACATCCCTACCTCAAGCGGGGAGCGCCGAAATCGACGGGAAGGGACGAATTTCCTCCTGAATACTTCTTTAAGCGTGCAGCCAAGTTGAAAGGCAAGGATCTCGTTTCGACCGCGACGGCCTTCACGGTGGAAACGATCGCGCAAGCCTACGAACGGTTCGTATTACGAAGTAAGAAACCGCTGCGAGTCGTCTATTTATGCGGCGGCGGGGCTAAAAACGAGACCCTCCGGTATTGGCTGATGGACCGGCTTGATGGCGTCGACGTTCGCGTTCTGGATGAACACGGATTCGAATCTCGCTACGTCGAAGCGCAAGCTTTCGCGTTTTTAGGGTATCGTTCGCTTTTGGGCCTTCCGGTAGGCGGCGCTTGGACCGGAACGAACCGATTCGCTCCGCCGGGACAAATCACTCCGGGACGAAATTGGATCGATGTTCTAAAGAGTCTTCCATAAGCCGCGGTAGCCGATCCCGCTTGCGGGCTCGGCGTCGCCAAACGGACTTTTGCCGTAAAGCACCGTGCGCGCGGCTAACCGCGCCGGCGGAATCGCGTCGCTATCGTCGGGAGCCCAGTAAACAGGCGCTTTCCACCCCTTAAAATCAAGACCAACGGGCGCGCGATTCGACACCCAGATTCCCGGAGCGAGCCGTCGGTTCGCTTTTAGAACGCGGTCCCGCCAAAGAGGAGGAAGTTCGCCCTCCTCGTAAAGTCGCATCCAATCGAGATGCGTCTGGTGCCACAGTTCGGGCGATCCGATGTCAAACCACCGCGCATTGTCCATTTCGATCGAATTATCGAAGAGGCAAGCACCGGCCCGCCCCTTGAGGATGGCGGGTTCCAAAATTCGCGGAACGAAATCGCTGGGTTGAGTGGGGTCAATCTCCTCGAGGCAGCTCGCTTCTAAAACGGCGATGCCCGCGTAAAACGTACGTCCGGTTTGAGGTTCTCCCAAACCACGAATCAAACTCCGGCGCTCGTCGACCAGAATCTCCCGGTAGGTTCCGTTTGTAGGCACTTTCCGAAAAAGGAGCAGGGTGAGACGAACGCTGAACTGATGCTTGAGCAGCAGGTGGTGCTTCGCTAGGTCGCTCAAGTGGGTGTTGCAAATCGTGTCCGCATTCAGCAGAAAAAACGGAGCTCCTTGAAAAGCCGGGGCGGCTTTAGCCAAGCCGCCCGCGCTGCCTAAGAGCAGGGAACGTTCGTCGCTGATTTCAATCGGGGCCGGCGATTCGATAAAACGAAGAGCCTGGGAAGAAGCTTCCGCGAGGTGGTGGACGTTCGCGACGACCTTGGTGATCGGGGACCGTCCCAATAGGTCGAACGCATACTGGGCCATCGGCACGCCCATCAGCGGCAAAAGGGGCTTGGCACACTTTTCGGTGAAGGGGCGAAGGCGGGTGCCGAGACCGGCCGCCATCACCATGGCGTTAGAAATAGTAGTAATGGAAGAGGACCTCCCGGAGATCCGAGTATTCAGGATACTTCAGCAAGGTCCGTCGAATATTTTCGAACGTATTGCCGATGTATTTCAGATACCCGGGATTGCCCCGACGATTGAGGAACGAGGCAAAAGAGCCGATGGCCTTGAAGTTTCTCTGCACGGCCATCAGATCGAAGACCCGGACGAACTCTTCGCGTTCCATGCGAACGCCGCTCAAAGCTTCGCGACGTATCATATAGTATTCCAGAAGCTTCTGGATTTGGCTTTCCTCGATCTGGTAATAACTATCCTTAAGCAAAGAGGCGAGGTCGTACTGGGCCGGCCCCATCCTCCCGTCTTGGAAATCGATCATTACGAGTCGATGTTCGCCGCTTCCCATCGGCACGGCCATGATGTTGCGGGAATGAAAATCCCGGTGAGTGAATACAGTGGGTTGTTCGGCCAGGCACTGGCAGATCTCGCCGAGGCGACCGGTCATGATTTTGAGATCACGCTCCTTGATCTCCCGTCCGAGGTAGGTTTTGTAGAAATGCTCGATGGTGAAGCCCATCTCCCACATCAGTTTTTCGTGATCAAAACGTAGTTTAAACGCTTCTAGGTCCGGGGAATCTGCGCGAGGAGACGCCTGGAGTTGGAGATCGACCAAGGAGTCGATCACTTGTTCGTAGAGGTCTCGCTCGACTTCCGGGGTGGAAACGTCCTGGAGGCAGCGAAGCAACGTCACATCCCCGAGATCTTCGAGCAGTATCATCCCACGGTCAGGATCCACGTCGAGGATGGCGGGAACGTCGATCCCGTTGGTTTTCAGATGGCGCTGAAGAGCCAAGAAAGGGAGGGACGGCCCGTGCTCCGAAAAACTCTCCATCTTCATCATCACGTAGGACTGGTCACGACTCCAGATGCGGTAGTAACAGCGGGTGCTCGCGTCTCCGGGGAGTTTTAGAATGCGCTCGACGGTGCCGAGCGACTTCGTGGCCCAGGTTCCGATATCCGTTTCGCCGCGTTCTAGCTGATCAATCATCGCTCTGATTTCCATTCCTAAAGGGGCCTCCGAGGATCGTTTGGATGTGTTCACAATCGTTCCAATCGCTTTCTCATTTTATAGAAATCTTCCGTTCGAACGATAGGATTTAGCAGCGGGGCGTAGAAAGTGATCGCCCGCCGGGTTTTATCCTTTAACGTCTCCGTTTCGGAATCCACGGCTTGGGTGGATCGATTGGGAATTCGATCAAAGTAACTCACGAGCCCCCTAGGGTCGTAACCGGCTTTGTAGAGGCGTCCTACCGACGCCTCGATTGCGCGCTGGTTTTCGACTTCACCAAAAATCCAAACCCGCATGGGATCCGGATCCGCGCGCGCCGCTTCTTGGATCAAGCGTTCCCGGAACTCGACGCCTTCGGATCGGTCCCAAGCGAAGGAGAGGGCAGCGGCAATTTCGTTCTCGAATTTGAGCGCGCGGAGAACGCGGATATCAAAGAATATCTTTCCTCCGGGAGTCGCCCACACGGAGGGGGCGAAACCGGCAACCGCCGTGCTGACGACTTCGACATCGAAAGACTTTCTCCCCGGCGGAAAAACCCGTGTGGTCAGTCGCTGGAGATACCGGGTGATTTGCGAATCGTCGATAAAAGCGATTCTCTTACGGAAAGAAAGCTCCACCTGCTTAACCAACTCGGCGGGCGGATCCGCGAGCAGGGCCGACTCCGGAGACATTTTGTCTTCGGGAACGGAGGAACATGCGCTCAGGCAAAGAGCCAGTCCTAGGGCGGCGCTTCGGAAAGAGGCGACGGCGCGAGCGAGCGCAATCGTATTCATTTTTTCAGAGCCCATAAAATAACTCCACCCTCACTCGAGCTTAACTCGGGAGGGTGGAGTCTAGGTAGACGGCGAAATTTGCCTAGTGGTTTTCGCTGGAAGATCGAGGACCGGAAAGTCTACTGTGTGGAGGTTTCCATTTCGCCGGCCGGAACCTTCGCTTCTTGGAAGGAGCTTGGGTTGCGTTCGGCATCGTCGCTCGACTCGGCGAGTGGAGCCGATTGCATCGACTTCAAACGTTCCGCTTCTTGGCGCTCTTCCTCGGACATCGTGTAGCGGAGGAAAAACCCGGCGTAGATGCGGTTAGGATCTTTGACCAATCCTTCGTTCATCTGCCAAAGTTGCTTCCACTTACGCTGAGTCCCGTAGACGTCGCTTGAGATCAAGCCGAGGGTATCTCCCTCTTTAATCAGGTAACGCTCGTGCCCGTCGTAATAGCTTTCGTTCGGGGCGTTTTCGACTTTAAGCTGGGTCCCTTTGATGAGCCGAGCCGGATCCGAGATGCGGTCCGAGTTTTCGTCGAGAACTCGGCGCCATTGATAAACATCGCCATACACCATGAAGGCGATCTTCATCAGGGTATCGCCGGCCCGAACCTCGTAAAGCTCGGAACCGCCGGTCGACGTGTCGGCAAAAGCAGTCGGAGCTGGAGCGGCTTCAGCGGGAGCTTCCGCCACGACTTCGGGCGCGACTTCGTTCATCGAAGGCGGCGCATCGAATGAAGGGCTATTCTCCGGCATTTCGGCGCTAGCGTAAGGTTCTTCGGTCGACACGGGTACGTCGACGGACGCCTCCGGGGCGAGCGCGTCGGCAGAAGGAGCTTCGTCCGAGTATTCGGCAAAGGCGTCTCCTTCCGGTTGATCAAGCTGATCGGGGAGTTGGTCGGTTTCGGCATCGACCACCGGCAATTCGTCGGCGGATACTTCGCTGTTGTCGCTCACTTCAGACGAAGAACATCCGGCCAGCGTCAGCGAACCGGTGAGCGCTAGGACTAGGGCTAAAAGATAAGTTTTTTTGTTTTCCATATTCGATCTCCAAGGGTCTCGTCGGAGAGATTCCAGGGTACCTTAATGAAAAATGTATGGCCCGCGGAGAAAAGAGGTCTATTTGGACCTAGCGGAGACTTTTGAATCCAAAAAGAGGTCGCGCTGATCGAGCGCGCCGACGATTTTCTGACAGATTTGCTCGAAATCGTCCGGATTCTTCAAGAAGTTCAAATCGTCGCTATCGACGATGAGTTTTTTTCCGAGGTCGTAAGTCGACATCCAGTCGTCGTAGTATCGGTTGAGATTGGAGAGATATTCATCCGGAATATTTTTTTCGTATTCTCTGCCACGAAGCGTAATTTGTTCCTTCAGGCGGGGAAGAGATTTCCGAAGATAGAGCACCAGATCAGGAGGGTTGAGGAAGGCGACCATGGATTCATAAAGGTCGAGGTAGTTTCGGTAATCGCGCTCACTCATCAACTTTTGTTCGTAAAGGTTGCGCGCGAAAATATTGGCGTCCTCGTAGATGCTGCGGTCTTGGATGGCGGAATTCGCGCCTTGAGTGACGAGTTGGTGGGCTTTGAACCGGTGGTTTAAAAAGAAAATTTGCAACGGAAACGACCAACGGGCCATGTCTTTGTAGAAATCAGACAAATACGGGTTATCCGCGACGACTTCAAAGTGCGCTTCCCATCCAAAACGCCGAGACAGCATATTTGTCAGCGTAGTTTTCCCGGTGCCGATATTGCCGGCGATGGCGATAAAAATTTTCTGACTGCCCAAATCCCACCCCCCGTACCTGATCGTAAAAAAAGAAGACCTTAGAGATAGATGTGGGTCTTAAATGAAGTCAACCTTTGAACTCCACGGTCGTCAAGTGGATGACGCCGGGGTTGGAGTTCCCGAGATTTTTGGAGAAGGAAGTGGGAGTTTTGTTTGAATTTCCACGCGCAAACTAGTGGCAGCGCGTTGTAAAGCAGCCGCGTCGAACAGATCCAAGACAAATTCCGCTTCGCGTTTTCTTATTGCCTGGCCACGTTCTGCGAGCGACTTCTCCCAGCGGTCCAGCTCTTGGCGGAGCGCGAGGAATTGATTGGGGCTCTCCGCCCGTTGGAACCGGAGCTGCAACCACGCCAAGTTGGTTTGCAGATGCCCGGGCGTCCGCTTCACGTCGTTCTCTAAGACAGCAAGCGCTTCTCCCCTTTTTCCCGATGCTTGCAGGGCTTCGGCCCACCAAAGAGCCAGCCATTCCGCGGAGGGCTCAGCCGGTCGGTTACCGCTATGGAGGGAGGAATAGATTCGAAGCGCTTCGTCTCTTTGCCCCCGCTGCGCGAGCGCTCGCGCACGCCACAGCTGTGAATCCGTAGTTTTTCCGTGAATTCGCTCCATCTGATCCAATAATTTGAGCGCAAGATCCGCATTTCCGTCGAGAACCTCACATTGGGAGAGGCGAAACAGGATGTCCGAATGGGCCTGGTCGCGTTCCATGGCGAGTTCAAATCGATCGCACGCTTGGCTGTAGGCCCCCTTCGCGAGCCAGTCGAGTCCTTGCTGGAAAAACCGAAAACCTTCTTTGGAAAGAAACGTCTTTGAAGCAATTTCCGCGGCTTTATTCAGCTTATAGTCCCGGAGCAACCCAAGGGCTTCTTCCCGTCGATTCAGACGGAGCAATACCTGCGCGAGTTCTTGACCGATCGTTGCCGATTCGGGCTCTTCCTCGTGAAGTCGGTTCAGGATCGGAAGCGCTTCTTGCCATCGCTGTGCGACGACCAGGGCTCGCGCCTCGTCGAATTCGCCGGCGTGGCCATGGGTAGAAGAGGTCGCAAGCGACATGACTCCGAGAATGAGCGATGCTAGGCTGGGAACGGATGACACGCGCATCGCCTCGTATTTCAACACTGAAACGGTGGGTTGTCACCCTAGCCTTGGGTGCGAACGCTCTCATCAGCTTCGCGGGCGCGGCGGACGAAATCGTGTCGGGTGCGGAGATCGAAGCGAAAGCTTACGACATCCGAACAATCCGTCCTAGTCGCTCCGGTCGTGTGTACTTGCTTGAAAAGACGGGCGAAGAGATGCCAGTCAGCGGGAAAATTTTCCTTTTGCGCGAGGGCAATACGCCCGTGATGGCCCTTCGGGTCTTGAAGACGTATCCCGATACTTTTCGAATCGCGGCCAAGAAACTGAAAAACTATCCGGGATTTGAAGTATTGACCCGCAACTCGCGATTCCGAGCGTTTGAAAAAGTGGGCGATGTCGTGCCGCCCGTTCCCCCGAGCGAGGAGGATCTCAAGGATCTGGAAGATTTGGAATCCAATGCGATCGAGGAGTTGCCTCCGGAGGCGCCGCCCGAAGAGGGGCCAATGGAGGGCTTAGAAGAACTTCCTGCCGAACCACCACAAGAGGAGGAAATGGAATCTTTGGAAGAAGCTCCGCTTGAAGAAGAGCCTCTTGAGGAGCTTCCCGAGGAAGAATTCGCCTCTGATGCGCCCTCCGAACCCGGTCAAGAATTCTCCGAAGAAGAACCCGGCGAGGAAGACCTCGAAATTCGCGACACGGTCGTCGAAGAAGACATAGATCTTTCTTTTCCGAACCAATTCACGATGGCGATCGGGATGATGCCCGACATGGGTCTCATCGGGAAAGTGAAAGTGCCCGGACCGGCCACGAAGATCGGCGGCGGACTTCTTTACGCACGTGACTTCGGTCCGACGTTTGCGATGGAGGCCGGTTTTTTCTACTATAAGTCGTCGGGAGAAGTGAACGGGACGACCATCACGATGACCATGGTTCCCGTGGTTGCGAACCTTCGTTGGCAAACACGTTGGCGGGAAATATGGACGGGGTATCTTTACGCTGGCGGAATGTATCCGATGGTTGCCTCCCAGATCGGTGCGAGCACCTTGCTTTTGAAGCAGATTCAAGTTCTTCAGCCGACTCTAGGGGCCGGAGTGTTTCTCCAAACGGGTCCGAATTGGTTTTTGCGGCTGAATTTAGGGATTGATCACGCCACCGCTGGGGTGATGCTACGTTATTAAAGTTTAGGTCACTAAGGATAAGGAATAGAGGATGAACAAGTTGAGTGTCGTGGGAATCTTAGGTCTGGTTTTGTGCGAAGCCGGATGCGGAGTGAAGGGCCCACCGCTTCCTCCCGTATCCGACACTCCTCAAGCTTCCGATCGCGTGAACGCACCTCCGCCGGCTCCGGCACCTTCAACGCTCGTTCCCTCGCGCCCGACGACACGATAAAGGAAAGATATGTCACATCCGCTGGAGTACTTTCGCTACGAGAAGGGTGTGCTTTGCGCGGAAGATCTTTCGCTCGAAGAAGTGGCGGATCGCTTCGGAACGCCGACGTACGTTTATTCAAAACAGGGTTTCTTGGCGCCGTATCGCGCACTGACCCTGGGGCTTGTCGGCTTGGATCATCTCGTATGCTTCGCGGTGAAGGCGAACCCGAATCTTTCCGTACTGGGACTGCTGGGTCGGGAGGGCGCGGGTATGGATTTAGTCTCGGCGGGAGAACTCAAACGCGCGCTGAAAGCGGGAATTGCCCCGGAGAAACTTGTTTTTTCGGGAGTAGGAAAACGTGCCGCGGAGATTGAAGAAGGGCTCATGTTTCCTCTCCATTCCTTCAATGTGGAATCCATGGCGGAACTTGAGGTGATCAGCGCCCGGGCAAAGGCTTTAGGACGTCGCGCTCAAGTCGCGCTGCGGTTTAATCCCGATGTCGATCCCAAAACCCATCCTTATATTTCGACGGGCCTTAAAAAGAATAAGTTCGGTCTCCAGAAGAACGAAATTCTCGATCTGGCGAAACGGGCCCGGGAATTTGCGGGAGTGGAGATCGCGGGTTTGTCCATCCACATCGGAAGCCAGATCACGACGCTTAAGCCGTTCGCCGACGCGTTCGTGAAGCTGAAGGAAATGGTTTCGGCGGTAGAGAAGCTTCTAGGGTATCCCCTCCAATTCGTCGATCTCGGGGGGGGGCTTGGCGTCACCTATAGGAACGAAAAACCCCCGAAAATCGATGCTTATACCCGTTTGATCCAAAGGCACTTCGGGCCGCGTTCGGACGTCAGAGGTCGGTACCGCGTCGTGCTTGAGCCCGGGCGTACGATCGCCGCGAATGCGGGAGTGCTGCTTTCGGAAGTGATTTACCGAAAACCACGCCGCGCGAAGGATTTCTTGGTCTTGGACGCGGGAATGAACGACCTAGTCCGGCCTTCGCTCTACGGCAGTTATCACGAAATCAAAGCCGTGCGGCAGGAACGTGAAAAGGGACCTCGTCGTAAAACTGATATCGTCGGACCCGTTTGCGAAAGTTCCGATTGTTTCGCTTCGGATCGATCTTTTTCCGAAAAGGTCGTCGCCGGCGATTTAGTCGCGATTCTTTCGACGGGGGCCTACGGCGCGAGCATGGCGAGCCAATACAATACGCGGCCTCGCGCCGCCGAAGTTCTCGTCGACGGGTCGGGATTTCGGTTGGTACGCCGAAGGGAAACGATCGAGGATCTTCTCGAGGCCGAAGTCGTAAGGGGGAGAGAATGACAAACAAGAAATCCACTTTGGAAACCCATTTATCCGGCGTGTATACGGCGCTGGCCACCCCTTTTACCGAAGAAAACGAGATTGATTTCGAATCACTTCGAAGAATTTTAGACCAACAAACCCGCCTGGGCATCCGAAAGTTCGTGGTTTGCGGAACGACGGGAGAAAGTCCGACGCTTTCGGCCCACGAAACGGAGTCGTTGTTTCGGTTCGTCGCCGAGTACGCGGAAACGAAGCGTGCAGAGTTCGAACTCGAATTAGTCGCGGGGACTGGTTCGAACGACACGCGTAGAACGATCGAAGCGACCCGCGCCGCCGAAGCGCTAGGGTATCGGAATTTTCTCGTCGTCGTTCCCTATTATAATAAACCGAGCCAAGCCGGACTTTACGCCCACTTTCAAGCCGTGGCCGACGCGGTGTCGGGAAACGTGATTCTCTATAATGTACCCGGCCGAACGGGCATTTCTTTCGCCGTGGAGACAATCGTGGCGCTCGCTGCGCATCCTCGGATCCGGGCGATTAAAGAGGCGAGCGGAAAAATCGATTTCCTTCGGGAACTTCGACAGGCGCTTTCGGAGGCGGGTCGTTCCTTGGTTCTCCTCTCGGGAGACGACGAAACGTATTCCGAATTTTTGGCGGCAGGTGGGCACGGGGTCATCTCCGTCTCAAGCCACGTTTGCCCGGGCGCCATGCTTGAAATTACCCAGGCGCGCGCGAATGGCGACGTCCAAGCAGCTCAAGCCCTTCAGGCGACTTACTTGCCTCTTTTTAAAGACTTGTTCATTGAGAGTAATCCGGTTCCGCTGAAGTGGATGCTTGAGGATCTAGGGCTTTCAAAAAATCGGCTTCGTTTGCCGCTTGTTCCAGCGGGAGAAGACTCGATCGCAAAACTCCGGGCGACTTGCGCTTTGTTCGACAAGCGATCGGGAGAATATCGGCGATGAGCGAGACTGCGAAAAAATTTCGCCTGGGCGTGCTCGGCGCGAAGGGCAAGATGGGAAAGGAAATTCTCGCTTGGGCGAGCCAACTTCGGTTTTCAAACCGAATCCAGACGATTGTCACGCACGCCCGGGGCGAAACCTGGGATCCTTTTTTTCAGGCCGACGGATGGGTTGAATTTTCTTCGCCGGAAGCCGTACTTGAACTTTGCGCCGAGGCGAAGCGGCGCGGTCGCACGGACATCCCTTTGGTCGTTGGGGCTACGGGATGGACCAACGAGCAGTTTCGCGCGCTCGAAGAATACGGGAAAGCTCTCCCTATCTTACGCTCCTCGAACTTCGCGCTCGGCATTCGACTCTGCCGCGTCCTTTTGGAGTTTCTTTCCAAGCAGCCTGAAATCCAAGATTGGGAAGTTCGGATTCGGGAAGTCCACCACACCCAGAAGAAAGATGCTCCTAGCGGTACCGCGTTATCTTTGAGTGAAACGTTATGCATCGGTTTGGGACGATCCACTCCCATCGAGAGCATTCGAGAGAGCGACGTTTTTGGAGTTCACGAAATCCAATTCGAGAGCCAAACGGAGAAACTTTCCCTGATCCACGAGGCAAAATCTCGCTCGGTGTTTGCCGAAGGCGCGCTCGAGGCAGTGTTGAAGTGGCTCGAGCGGCGCCTCGAGAAATCTTCAGAGAACCTTCCTCCGCAGCGACTGCTCTCTTTGGATGATTTGTATTTGCGGCGCGAAGCATAAAGGCCGTATAACAAGAGAGATTCAAAGGAAAATTTATGAATATTTACGTATGCATCAAGCAGGTCCCGGATACGGAGACCAAGATTAAATTGAACGCGGACAATAGCGGCATCGATACCGCCGGCGTGAAATGGATTCTATCGCCATTCGACGAATTCGCGGTTGAAGAGGCGCTTCGCTTGAAAGAAAAAAACGCGGGATCGACCGTGACCGTTCTATCCGCGGGACCGACCCGAGTCGTGGATTCAATTCGCACGGCGCTCGCGATGGGATGCGATAACGGAATTCACGTCGAGATTCCAGAAACTGCGGACAACCACCTTGCGGCGAAAGCCCTCGCGGGCGCGTTGAAGAAAGAAGCGAAGGTCGACGTGCTTTTCACCGGCAAAGAAGCGATCGACGACGGAGCGGCGCAAACCCCGCAGTTGATTGCCGAATATTTGGGCATTCCATGCGTCACGGTCGTGCTTGCCGTCGAGTATTCCGCGACTTCGGTGAAGTGCAAACGTGAGGTCGAAGGCGGCGCCTACGAGATGATCGAAACTCCGCTACCGGCCGTGATCGCCGCGCAAAAGGGGATGAACGAGCCGCGCTACGCTTCGTTGCCGAACATCATGAAGGCCAAGAAAAAAGAAGTGAAGGTGCTGAAGGCTTCGGACGTCGACGTGTCAGACGCTGATCAGAAAATTCGTTTCAAAAACTTCCAACTGCCGCCACCCAAGCAAGCGGGAAAAAAGATCTCCGGAGATCCGGCGACACAGTCTAAAGAACTCGTGCGACTCCTTCACGAAGAAGCAAAGGTGATTTAACCATGGCTAAAATTTTGATCGTTGCCGAACAACGCGACGGAAAACTGAAAAAATCCACCTTCGAGCTCGTTAGCGCGTCTGCTTCGGCTGGGAACGAGACCCACGTCGCGCTTTTGGGCGATGGCGTCGCGGAACTTGCGAAGGAATTGGGAAGTTACGGCGCCAACAAAATCCATCTCGCCCAAGACGCGGCTTTGAAACTGTATAATGCCGACGCGTACGCATCGGTCGTGGTGGATATTGCGAAGTCAGTCGGACCCGACGTGATTTTGGCCTCCCACACCCCGACCGGTCGCGATTTGATGCCGCGAGTTTCTCGGCGGCTGGATGTCGGCCTCGCTTCGGACTGCGTGTCGCTCGAATTTGAAGGCACCGGAATCAAGGTACGCCGACCGGTTTATTCCGGTAAGGCCACGGCCGAAGTCGAATTTGTCGGCACGGGTCCTCGGATCGCGACGATTCGCGCGAACGCGCTTGGCATCGGAAAGCCCGACGGTTCCAAATCCGCGGAGGTCGTGAACGTCGCCGCGAACACCGGCGGTACGAAGACTAAGACGCTTGAAGTCGTTCAGGGAGCTTCCGCCCGTCCGGACGTTACGGAAGCGGCGATTGTTGTTTCCGGAGGTCGCTCGCTCAAGAGCGCGGAGAATTTCAAGTTAATTGAGGACCTTGCGGATACGTTAGGTGCGGGTGTCGGAGCTTCCCGGGCAGCGGTGGACGCCGGTTATCGTCCCCACCGCGACCAAGTCGGACAGACCGGGAAAGTCGTTTCTCCGGCGCTTTACATCGCTTGCGGAATTTCGGGGGCCATACAACATTTAGCCGGGATGCGGAGTTCGAAGACGATCGTCGCTATCAATTCGGATCCGGAAGCCCCGATTTACCAAGTCGCGGATTACGGCCTCGTAGGCGATCTGTTTCAAATCGTTCCACTGCTGACCGAAGAATTTAAGAAAATCAAAGACCACTGATCAAGACCAACGAATCTGATTTAACGAAAGAGCGGGATTACGGATGACCTGGCAGACTTTCGCCTTTGTACTCGTCGCCGGAGCGGCACTTGGATATTCAGCTTTAAAGTTCAAAACGCTTTTTGAACTTTTAAAAAATCACCAAGGGCCGTCGCCGAAAATCGATCGCATTCCCGAGCGACTGATCGCGACCGCGGTGAATGTCTTCGGCCAGTCGGCGGTAAATCAGAAACAACCGATCGGTTTTCTCCACACGGTGATTTTCTGGGGTTTTTTGGTCATCACGATTGGTACGCTCGAGCAATTTCTTTCCACGGTCCACTCCGGCTTGAACTTCGAGTTTATCGGAGAGGGACCGTACGCTCTCTTAGTGCGAATTCAGGATTTTTTCACCGCCGGTATCTTGCTTGCGGTTCTTGCGGCCGCGTATCGCCGTATTGTTGTTCGTCCGACGTCGCTGGGTAAATCCAAAGACGCAAATTTGATTCTGCTCTTCACCGGCAGTCTGATGGTAGCGATCTTGTTTATGAATGCGTATTTGATCCTGGCTCACCGCCCGTTTTTCGCGGCGTCGATGCCGGTGTCCAATGCGATCGCGGGCTTGCTCCGAGATCTCGACGGCTCTCCTGGCGCTTACGAGTATTGGTTTATCGGGTGGAAATGGGTCCACATGCTCTTGGTCTTGGGATTTGCGATGTACATCCCCAATTCCAAACACCTCCACATCATCGCCGCGGGACCGAATACTTTTTTAAAGCCGCTCGACCGAGTAAAGCCGATGCGGACGATCGATTTTACGAACGAATCGTTGACCCAATACGGCGCCGCGAAGATCACGGATCTTTCATGGAAAGATACGCTCGATCTCTATTCCTGCACCGAATGCGGAAGATGCCAGGACCTTTGTCCGGCCTGGAATACCGGCAAGCCGCTTTCGCCAAAACGGTTGATCGTCGACCTCAAGACTAATTTGTATCGAAACAAGGATGCGGTCCTGGCGGGTAAGCACGAAGAAGTCGGGCCGATCATCGACGAAAACGTCAGCGAAAACGTGATCTGGGCCTGCACGAGCTGCCGCGCGTGCGAAGTGGCGTGCCCGGTCTTTATCCAGCAGGTCGACAAGATCTACGAAACCAGGCGGAATCTCGTGATGATGGAGTCGCGCTTTCCCGCCGAAGTCCAAACCGTATTCAAGAACATGGAAACGAACGCTTCGCCTTGGGCGTTCGCGGCGTCCGACCGTGCGAATTGGGCCGAAGGCTTGGACGTGAAGACGATGGCCGAGGTGGGTAGCGCAAACGACGTGGATCTGCTTCTTTGGGTGGGTTGCGCGGGATCCTTCGACGATCGGAACAAAAAAGTTCTGCGTTCGTTTGTAAACCTCCTTAAAAAGGCGGAAGTAAAGTTCGCGATTCTCGGCACGGAAGAGCAGTGCACGGGAGATCCCGCGCGCCGGATCGGGAACGAGTATTTGTTCCAAACCTTGGCTACGGCCAACGTCGAGACGTTATCGCGTTACCAAGTTAAAAAAGTCGTCACGGCGTGTCCGCACTGCTTCAACACGTTGAAGAACGAGTACAAGGATCTTGGCGGAAACTACGAAGTCGTCCACCACTCGCAGTACATCTCGCAGATGATTCGTGAAGGAAAACTCAAGCCGGCAACCGCGCTCAACGCCAAAGTTACCTTTCACGATAGCTGTTACATGGGCCGATGGAACGGCGTTTACGACGAACCACGGGACGCGCTCAATGCGATCCCGGGCTTGGAATTCGTGGAAATGAAATCGAATCACGACAAAAGCATGTGTTGCGGCGCGGGCGGCGGACGGATGTGGATGGAAGAAACGATCGGGAAACGGGTGAACGTGACTCGGACGGAACAGGCGCTTGAGACCGGCGCGACCGTGATCGCCGCTTCTTGTCCGTTTTGTATGACGATGATCGGGGACGGGCTTAAGTCGAAAGACCAGCAAGACCGGGTGAAGATCATGGATCTGGCTGAGTTGATGGACCAGGCGACTCGGTAGTCGAAATTCCATAACCGTAAAGGTCGGGACGGAACCCATGAAAAGGTTCCACCGCTAGCGGTGAGAACCAAAAAGACTGCCTTGTTCGCTGACCTCGCGAGAGGCCCCGCATAGAACACGGGCAGGTCCATATGTAGGAACCGCTCGCGTTCTATTCAAAATCCTAGCGAGGCATTCAGCTTAGATTTTTTCGCAGGTCATAGTATCGAGCACCTTCGTAGATTCTTGACCTTCAACACTAAGAGCGGCTGAATGCTTTTGCTCTAAAGTGAAAATATACGCTTCTGGGTCAGTCGTGTTCTGTCGAATCGTAAGAACGAGATTCGAATTCTTTTTTGCGAGGGGATGTTTTTTCAGAGTCTTGAATTTGTAAACGAACTTCTGAGTTCCGGTAGGCAGATTTGAATGAATTCCGGCTTCATATCCCGCCGTAGGGATTTCTTTATTTCCGTAAGTGTATTCGGCCTTATCCACCGGAAAGAATTTATCGGTCAGCCCGAGGACGATTTTGGCTTCTGAGTTTACTCCGGTGCAAATGATCTCGCTTGCCATGCAAGAAGAGCTGATTGCAAAGGCGATGGTCGGGGTGAGGGCTAACGCCAGAACGTTCTTTTTCATTGGAGAACTCCGATAGTGGATATTGTCCCAGTTTCGTAGGAGATGATTCTCCAGGATTTTCGCCGGGACGGTTATTGACGGAGCCGCACAGTACATGAAATTAATGCGCTGCGCAATCCCTGGCACACAGGAATTTAACGGAACGAACTTGGATCAGTAGTGGCTCCAGCGAATTGCTTCTTCACGGCCTTCGTAGGCTTGCTCTATCCCGCCTAAGACCCGCCTAAGACGAATACCAAGAGATTCCCAAT
>CAZAKW010000011.1:0-19894 GCA_964485835.1 uncultured Bacteriovoracaceae bacterium | reverse complement strand
ACGTCAGGACCAAAACGAGTTTCTTTGCGGCCGCCATCGCTTGAGGCCCGCACTGGAGCATGTTTCCGACGACGCGCTCCAAGGCGACGCCCATCGCAGCGACATCCGCGACCACTTCGTGCACCAAGCCGACCTCTTTCGCCTTAGGCGCTAAAAACCGCTCCGCGCTCATAAAGAGAGCGCGAGCATGCGAAGCACCGATTTTAGAAATTACAAACGGTCCAATGCAAGCCGGAACGATCCCCAAACGGACTTCGGAAAGGGAAAATTGGGTATCTTGCACGGCGATCACGATATCGCAGATCGCGGTCAAACCGACCCCTCCTCCGATCGCCGCGCCGTGGATCGCCCCGATCACCGGTTTTGGGCACTCGTTCATCGTCTTGAACATCTGGGTTAAACGCCGGGTATCGCCGAGATTTTCTTCCAGCGAGAGTTCGATGGAGTTGCGCATCCAGTTCAAATCACCGCCCGCGGAAAAAACCGGTCCCTCGCCGCGAAAAACCACCAGCCGAATTTGCGGGTGGTGGGCGAGATTTCCAAACACCTCCGTGAGTTCGCTGATCAACGTTTCGTTGAACGCATTGCGGATATCCGGCCGATTCAGAGCGACGGACAAGACCCCTCGCGGATCGAAGGCGACTTTGAGCGTTTGAAAGCTAGGAATCGTAAAGGCTTGACTGGTCACGTTAACCTCACCCAATCGTTGATTTTTCCAACGAAATACCATCGAATACGGGGCATGCCCACTCTCAAGTCGAGCGTTCAAACCGCTTCCGCCGAATTCAAGGCGAACCGCGCCCACCATGTCTCCCTCGCCCAAGAACTGGAGCGGAATCTCGAACAGATTCGTCTAGGCGGTGGCCCCGAATCTCGCGAACGCCACACGAAGCGCGGTAAACTTTTGGCTCGGGACCGGATTCAAGCGTTGATCGATCCGGGAACTGAGCTTTTGGAAATCGGCGCGCTCGCCGCGAACGGGATGTACGAGAATCAGGCGCCGGCCGCGGGCATGGTCGCCGGGGTCGGAGTGGTCCACGGGCGTGAGACGTTGATCATTGCGAACGACGCCACGGTTAAGGGCGGCACTTACTTTCCGATGACGGTGAAAAAACATCTCCGCGCCCAGGAAATCGCGCTCGAAAATCGATTGCCGTGCGTCTACCTCGTCGATTCCGGCGGTGCTTTTCTACCGATGCAAAGCGAAGTGTTTCCGGATCGCGACCACTTCGGGCGGATCTTTTACAATCAAGCGAACATGTCGGCGGCCGGCATTCCCCAGATCGCGGTTGTCATGGGTTCTTGTACGGCGGGTGGCGCTTACGTGCCCGCGATGTCGGACGAGTCGATCATCGTTCGCAACCAAGGAACGATTTTCCTCGGGGGCCCGCCGCTCGTAAAAGCCGCCACCGGCGAAATCGTTTCCGCCGAAGAACTGGGTGGCGGCGATACCCACGCGCGGATCTCGGGCGTGGTCGACCATCTCGCGGAGAACGACGAACACGCGCTTGAAATCGCGCGTGAGATCCTCTCGAACCTCAATCGTCCCGCCCCGACTTCGATCGAGCGACTCGCGCCCGAAGAGCCGCTCTACGACCCCGAAGAACTCGCCGGAATCATCCCCACCGACTTCAAAAAACCTTTCGATATCCGCGAAGTCATCGCGCGTCTCGTCGATGGATCCCGCTTCCAGGAATTCAAAGCGAATTACGGCACGACCCTCATCACCGGATTCGCCCATCTCCATGGTTACCCGATCGGCATCGTCGCGAACAACGGCATCCTTTTTTCGGAAAGCTCCCTCAAAGGGGCGCATTTCATCGAGCTTTGTAATCAACGAAAGATCCCGCTTCTTTTTCTGCAAAATATCACCGGTTTCATGGTCGGGAAAAAATTCGAGCAAGGCGGTATCGCGAAGGACGGCGCGAAGCTCGTGACCGCCGTCTCGAACGCGAAGGTCCCTAAATTCACCATCGTCGTCGGCGGTTCGTTCGGTGCGGGAAATTACGGCATGTGCGGACGCGCCTATCAGCCCCGTTTTCTTTGGATGTGGCCGAACGCGCGGATTTCAGTGATGGGCGGAGAACAGGCCGCGGGCGTTCTTTCCCAAGTCAAAATGGAACAGCTCGAAGCCCAGGGCAAAAAACTCTCCGAGGCCGAAATCCAAAAAATCAAACAACCCATTCTTGAAAAGTACGAAGCGGAAGGATCGCCTTATTTTTCGACCGCGCGCCTTTGGGACGACGGGATTTTGGTTCCGTGGAAAACCCGGGCCACACTGGCCCGAGCGCTTTCGACGACGATGAACGCCCCGATCCCGGAAACGCGCTACGGCGTGTTCCGGATGTAGAAAGAACACCAGATGGTCCGCGCGATCGGCATCGATTACGGCACTTCAAACACAGTAGCCGCCGTTTTAAACGACGACGACTCGGTCACCGTCCTTGATCTTGATCCCGCGGCGGGCGAAGCCGGCGGTGATTCGCGGCTGTTGAAATCCCTTCTCTACTTTCCGGAGAAAAACCATGCCCATTTCGGCCGCGCCGCGATCGAGCAGTACTTCGATCTGGGGATGGAAGGCAGGTTTCTCCAATCGATCAAACGCCTACTGCCCAATCCCGATTTTACCGGAACGTCCTTGTTCGGGCGTCACGCGGGGATCGAGGACTTGATCGCCCGCTTCCTCCAAGAGCTCCGCACTCGCATCGAAAAAACCGTGGGACCGATCAACGGGGTACCCGTCTTTTTCGGCCGCCCCGCCCGTTATTCGCAAGATTCCCCGCGCGAGGGCCTCGCCGTGGTTCGTTTTAAACGAGCCATCGAGATGGCCGGCTTCGACCTGGCCAACGTCCGATTGGTCGAGGAACCGATCGCGGCCATGGTCGCCGGCGCGCGCGACGAAGGCAAGTCGACCGCGAAAAGCGCGGACGGACCCATCACCCTGATCGCGGACTTAGGCGGCGGAACCTCCGACTTTACGTTGTTTCGTCGCGTCTCCACAACCGCGCAGCCCGAAGGCATCCATACGTTTTCCGTTCACGGCCTCTCGGTCGCCGGCGACGCCTTGGATTCCGACTTCTTTGTCGCCCGCCTCCAGAATTCATTTGGAGCCGATATCCAGTACCAGAGGCCGTTTTCTTCCAACGTATTGACGATGCCGACGCTTTTGGTGAAGCATCTTCCCAAATGGCATCATCACGCGTTTTTACGAGAGCGTGCGACCTGGAACTTTATCCTCGTGCTTCGTAAAGAGCTTGTCGATCCGGACCAACGCCCCAAGCTTGAGAACCTGATCACCCTGGTGGAAGAGAATCTTGGCTACCGTCTTCATCAAACGGTGGAAGACCTCAAACTGAAGCTTTCCCAAGACTCCCAGACGGATTTTTCGTTTCGTTCTTATCCGATCGAACTTGAATTTCCGGTCAGCCGCGTAGAGTTCGAAGGAATCATCGAGCCTTCGGTCGAGGCGATCGGCCTTTCCGCCTTGGAAACGTGCCGCATTGGCAAGGTCGATCCGACGGAAGTGGAACGCATCCAGTTCACCGGCGGTACCTCCAAGGTCCCGGCAATTCGAAATCGACTCTTGAAATTTTTTCCCAATGCCAAGCCCGTCGATCAGGACACTTTCACCGCGGTCGCCGAAGGCCTCGCGCTCCATGGTCGTACGCCCGCCCCCGCGAGAAAGACTTCGGCATGACGATACGCCCGGCACGCGACGAGGATTCTCCGCGAATTTTCGAGATCCGCAGCGAGATCATCCGCACCAGCGACGCCATCCTCGAGGACGAACCCTGGTCCAAAGACCGGTGGGAGCAGTGGTGGAAGGATCGTGACCGCGCGCTCCCGTTGCTCGTTTTAGTCGATTCGGAAGAATACGTGCAAGGGTATGCGATCATCGGCCCCTTCTCGGATCGCTCCGGTTATCGGATCACCGGCGAAATTTCGATCCATCTCGATTTGCTCGCGCGCGGAAAAGGTCACGGAAAAAGGCTTCTTCTGGCACTTGTCGAAGCGGGACGCAGCTTCGGATTCCACTCCTTGATCTCTCGAATCACGTCGACCAATATCGGTTCGATCTCGCTGCACGAAAAACTTGGATTTACACGCGTGGGCTACTTGCCGAAGGTCGCGCGGAAATTCGGAAATTTCGTCGACGTGACGTTCTACCTAAAAAATCTGATTGAAGGTTAATCTACTCTTCGTCCGTGGCCTGGAGAGATGCGATCACGCTGAGATCTTCCAGCGTCGTGGTGTCGCCCTTAACCTCGCCGTTCGTGGCGAGTTCGCGTAAGAGCCTGCGCATGATCTTGCCCGAACGGGTTTTCGGCAGTCCTTCGGTGAACCGAATTTCGTCGGGCCGCGCGAATGCCCCGATCTCTTGGGCGACATGGCTACGAATCTCTTCTTTCAAGGCTTTCGCGAGTTGGGGGTCCGCCGCGACTCCGGCGACGAATTCCGATTTCAGACTCACGAACGCAACGATCCCCTGGCCTTTAACGTCGTCGGGGCGACCGACGACGGCGGATTCCGCGACTTTCGCGTGCCCACCGAGCGCGGATTCAATCTCCATCGTGCCCAGCCGATGGCCGGAGACGTTTAACACGTCGTCCACCCGTCCGAGGCACCAGATATATCCGTCTTCGTCGCGACGTGCGCCGTCGCCGGTGAAGTACACACCGTTTGGAAATTCCGAGAAGTAGGCCTTTTTAAAACGTTCCGGATCCCCGTGAATCGTCCGGGCCATCGAAGGCCATGGTTTTTTGATCACCAAATAGCCCCCCGATCCGATCGGAACGGGCTTTCCGGCTTTATCCAAGACGTCGACGTCGTACCCAGGCAAGGGAAGCGTCGCGGAGCCTGGCTTTGTCGGTACGGCGCCGGGCACGGGCGAAACGACGATTGTTCCGGTCTCCGTCTGCCAATAGGTATCAACGATCGGACAACGGCCTCCACCGATCACGTCGCGGTACCAGATCCACGCCTCCGGATTGATCGGTTCGCCGACCGTGCCTAACACTCTTAAGGACGAAAGATCGTGGCGAGCGGGAAGATCCTTTCCGTTTTTCATAAAAGAACGAATCGCGGTAGGAGCGGTGTAGAGAATCGAAATTTTATGGCGAGCGATCATCTCCCAAAAACGGTCGGGAGCCGGCGTCGCGGGCGCGCCTTCGTAAAGAAAGATCGAAGCGCCCAGCGCAAGCGGTCCGTAGACGACGTAACTGTGGCCGGTGATCCATCCGATATCCGCCGTACACCAATAAAGATCGGTGGATTTAAGGTCGAAAACATCACGGGTCGAACGCATCGCCCCGGTTAAGTAGCCGGCCGTGGAATGCACGATGCCTTTGGGTTTGCCGGTCGTCCCGCTGGTATAAAGAATAAAAAGCGGATGCTCCGATTCGACGGCCTCCGGCGTGCCGAGGTCTTGGATCTCTGGATCGGTGAGTGAATTCGAAAGTCCGTACCAGTCGACCTCGTCCGCGGCTCCGATTTTTCCAAGCGATTTTAGCGCCAATGCCGGAATCGACGACGCTTCCGACCCTCCCCCTACGCTCTCACGCCGTAAGGTAACGACGTGCCCTACCTTCGTATTCCCTTCCAAGCTCCGAACGACTTGCTCGCGCAGCGGGATCTTTCCACCTTTTCTCCATCCAAAATCCGCGGTGATCACCGCCTTCACTCCAGCGTCCGCGATCCGATCTTTCAAAGCCTCCGCGGAAAAACCGCCGAAAACCACCGTATGCGGAAGGCCCGCGCGCGCGCAGGCGAGCATGGCGACCACGCTTTCCGGGACCAAAGGCATGTAGATCGCGACGACGTCGCCTTTTTTCAATCCAAGCTTACGAAGCCCCGCGGCTGCGCGGACGACGCGATGGTGGAGATCGCGGTAGGTCCATCTCACGATTCCATCCGAACCGGCGTCGCGCGGCTCCCCTTCCCAAAGGATGGCGAGGCGATCAGCGTTTTTCGCAAGGTGACGATCGACGCAATTTTCAGACGCGTTCAACCGTCCATCCCCGAACCATTTCGCGAACGGGGATTCCCACTCGAGCACGCGGGTGAACGGTTTAATCCATTGCAATTCTCGCGCAGCTTCCGCCCAGTATCCTTCGGGATCCTTGCGGCCGATTTCTTTTCTTCGCGCGAACTCTTTAGGCGAAAGATTCGCCTGTGCGACGAAGGCCTCGGAAGGCTTGAAAATGCGATTTTCCTTTAAGGTCACCGAAAACGATTCGTCTTGAGCCATGCCTCGACGCTAACGCCGATTGGTCTAGAGAGAAACGACTTTCAATGCGACGAAGTCCGAGAGATCCGACCCGGGATACAAGCGACCATAGGTGCGGTTCACGTCGATAAACCACTCACGCGTGGGGTTAATCCGAAGGAGCGCCGCGATCGCAGCCGCGCCCTCGGGGCGTGAGCCTGCTCGATGGGCTTCGTTTAATAAAGATTTTTTCACCGGATCGCGAAGCTCGGGGTGCTTCATCGCCAAATCCGAAAGGATGCGTACGGAATTCCGTCGGAGCAGGCCCTCCTCGCGAGGGAGCGCCATCAAAGCCGCGTCGAGACTCGCCACGGAGGTGTCTTCACCGGCGAGGATCTGCGAATAGATCTGCTCGGAGAATGCGAATTGTTCGGGAGTCATTTCTCGGTCCTGGGTTTGAAGGGAAAAAATCAGACTCGCCCGAACCCAGCGATTCACTCCGTTCGTATCGGGGAAGTAGTCTCGGAGCTGGCGGTCCGACGCTCGTACCTCCGCGTCGCTTAAGAACGTTTCCAAGGCGTCCCGGGTACTGCGCTCGACCATCGTTCCCGCTTCGAAAGCGGGCGAGCGAATTTTTCGGATACTACGCTTTGCGTTAATTCGCCTTTCCGTCAGCAAAAGACCGGCTTTTACATCACGATCTGTAGGCTCACGAGTCGTGGTATCCGCGTTATCCCGCGGCTCTCGAGGCAGATTAGCGCTGTGGCCGACGAAAAAGGAGGCGCTTAGGGTAATCGCGGTTCCAGTAAAAATAAGCCATAATTTCTTATAGTTATGTCGCATCATTCCTCATACGTCCTGGTGGGTGCGTGGCAAACTGCCTATTTTTTATGCAGCTGTACACTTCCTATCCTGTTATACTTGACTTTTTAAGTCAAGATTAACGATACTCTTTATAGGGGTTTAGTCTTAGGTCCAGAGTGCCGAAATCTATTTAAGGGGTGAATGGGATGTCGAGGAAAACGATCCATAGCATAGCGATGAGTGTGCTTGTGCTCGGCCTCATGCCGGGATGTTTCAACAACATCCAAAGCTCGGCTACTTCTTCGTCCCGCTCCTCGCTCGGTCAAGGCGGCGGATCGCTGAACGATACTGGATTTTCAAGCGAGGTCGGCGACATCGACGTCGACGGGGTTTTAATCGGATCGTACCAAGACACCTCCAACGTGAACCGCTACGGCATCCTAGTCGACCTCCAACGCTCGCTGGTGAACTCGATCGGTTCGAGCTCCCTCCAAGGTATTTTGGATAATATAGATGCCAACAACGCGATCCAGAATCGGAAGCTGATCATCCACCTTCCGGCCTTCGGGATCAAAGCGACAACGACGCTCGCGAAAGTCGCGATGGGCAACTCAAAAAAGCTTCGTAACGTGATGAACATTCGTCCCGGCTTAAGCCGCGTCGATTTTACGACCTCCGCTCTGGAGATTCCGGAATCTCCATCCGTCCTCCAGCTGAACAACTCAAACAAAACGGTGGTCACTTACGGCGGACGCATCGAAGGCGACTACGTTCGCCGGATGGCGCTTTTGATTCCGTATGCCGGTGCGAACGCCGGTTTTCTTCCGAGCAGCTCGATTTCAACTTGGGGAGATGGCTACCCTACAGCTTCGCCCGAGGAGTACGCCGGCGGCGTGAAGCTCACCCGAGTGACCGCGGAAATTGCGACGTTGTTCGGCCAGATCCTGACCAACCCGCCCTACGGTGCGGACGTGAGTAACTCGGTCCAAAGCGACTCGATTCGTGCGATCAACCAGACTTACGGATCGCTTGGACTTGCCGTCCATTATAAAATGGATCCCGCCACGGGCTTACCGACGACCACCGTCGATGCCGCTTATTTCATCAACATCAACCCCGGGAACAGCAGCGGGCCCGAGACGTTCACGTTTTGCCATTCAGGATACAATTCCCAAGACCAGTTCCTCACCTTCGGGAACGGTTCGGGATTTGAATTCAGCCATCCACTCGCCTGCGAGTGCCAACCCGGACTTAAAGTCGACCCGATGGTCGCCGGCGATCCGGCGGTTCCGATCTCCAACATCTTTCGAGAACACTGCCCTACGACCAACAACAAACTTGGGCTGATCACGAATGCCATCGCCGCGGCGAATGCCCAGCCCGGACCGACGAGCGGGATTCTCGTGCCGCCGGCGGCTCCGGTCAACGACGTGCTTTTCGAGGTGAATTAGCCAGGCTTCAAAGGTGTGCTTGCGATTGCCATCGCCACACTCCTCAGGGTGCGCCTGCCGGGCGCACCACGAAAAAAGGCCCGGAGTCGCAGGACTCCGGGCCTTTTCTTTTTTAGCCGGTTTCCCGGCGGAAAAATCAGATCAATTGACCGCTTCTTTGAACTCGCGGCCGGGACGGAACTTAGGCACCGTCATCGCCGGAATCTTGATTTCTTTTCCGGTTTGGGGATTGCGGCCCATGCGTGCTTTACGCTTCGCTTTCGTGAAAGTACCGAACCCAACGAGGGTCACGTCGTCGCCTTTTTTCACGGATTTTTTAATCGAATCGAGGGCGGAATTCAGGCAGTTCTCGGCATCCGTCTTCGTCACGTTCGCCGACGAAGCAATCGCTTCGATCAATTGTGCTTTATTCATGGTGATCTCCTTATCACGGTTAACGAAACAGCCTGGCGTCCCATCCTGTTGAGATCGCGCTTCACGCCGGAGACCATCCATGACTTCCGCGGCCAGACTGCATCTGCAGACTAAAACAGTCTGTCGATTGCTTGACGCCCCGTCAAGCCGTCCGAAAAATTTTTAATGACTCGATCTTCACTTCTTCGCGAGGGCGATCCATCTGGCCGGTCGGAGCGATGCTGATCGCGTTCACGACCTCCATCCCTTTCACGACTTTGCCGAATACCGCATGCTTTCCATCGAGCCAGGGGCATGCGACGACGGTCACGAAAAACTGCGAACCATTCGTGTTCGGGCCCGCGTTCGCCATCGAAAGCATCCCGGGAGCCGTGTGTTTCAAACTCGGATGGAATTCGTCGGCGAACTTATAACCAGGACCGCCGGTCCCTTGGCCGAGCCGATCGCCGCCCTGGAGCATGAAGTCTTTGATCACGCGGTGGAAGATCGTGCCGTCGTAAAAAGGCTTTGTCGATTTGTCCCGGGTATTCGGATCGATGTATTCTTTTTGGCCGGTCGCCAGGCCAACGAAATTAGCGACTGTTTCCGGCGCCTTTTCTTCTTCCAAAGCGACCGTCCATTCGCCTTTGTTGGTGTTGAAAACGGCGAATAGACCTTTGCCGAGACCGAGATCTTTTTCTTCTACTTTGTATGGAACGGGCATGGAATTACCTCAAGGGTCTGCGGACGCGTATGGCGCCCAGGTGGAGCGGAGAATAATTCTCCGCGGAAATTATTTCGTTTTGACGTCCGGCTTCGTAGGCAGACGGCGACGAAGTCGCATCATGCTGAGTTTTTTGATGAGGATTTGCAGGGCTTGGCGATTCGGTTCGTACCGAAGCAAGGCAACCGCGTCGGTGAGAGTCGCCCATTGAAATCCTTGGTGTTCCCGCGGATCGAGCGAAACCTTCGGACACCCGGGGTAAGTTTCAAAATAAAACGCGACTTCGTGGCTCGGACCCCATTTTCCTTCAAAGTCGAATTCGTATCCAAGTTCCTGGATATTCTTTAGCGGCGGTAAACCCGTCTCTTCGATGGCTTCGCGAAGGGCCCCCTTTTGGACGGATTCTCCCGGCTCAATCGATCCGGTCACCGGCTGCCAAAAAGCGCCTCTCTCGGGCAACGTTTTTAGAAGAAGAACGCGCCATTCCGAATCATCGCTTTTGGAGAGGATCCAGACCTGGCCTTTCTTTCGTTGAGGAGTCGTTGAGTGCACCATCGGCCCGAAGAATCCCACGGCGAGCCGGCCGACGACAAGCATTGCTTGGGGTGGGCAACGAATCCCGAGCAAATTCGCATGTATAGTCGCGCCGCGACAGACGCCTTTCCTGAAACGGTGCGAGTTTCGGATTGCGCAGCGCTTTGAACGACGCTAAATGTCCATTTCCTGTCGCAAAACGGTGCCGATGTAGCTCAGTGGCAGAGCAACGCTTTCGTAAAGCGTAGGTCGGCGGTTCAATCCCGCCCATCGGCTCCATTTTTTCTCGAAGCTAACGCGACTAGCGCAGACGCAAGAGTAAAGTGCTGCATCGTCGCGCCATCGTGAGCTCTCGGGTCGGTTCACTCACCCAGATTGTCAGCTTCTGTTCAGGAGTTCCGACTCCCGAAAGAAGGGGCTCAAAGTCTTTTTCAAGTCCGTGCTCGAGAAGCAGGGTGGCGATATCGGCATGGAGTTTCCGGAGATTTTTACCCGTGCCTCGAGCGCGCGTCGTCCCCGAGACGGGACCGGCGGAAGCAAGGCTATCGCGAACGAACTCACGAATTCTGGGGTATTTCCGGATGTGAGGGTCCGATGCAAGTGTCGCCAAAATCGCGAGGTCCGTCGGGGCGACGTATTTTTGCAAATAGAGAGTGAGCAGATCCGTCTCCCGCCAATCCAGCGGATGGAGTCTCGCGCCGAAACGCAGAAGTTCCCACGCTTCGAGGGCTCCGAACGGAGCGTCGGTCATCGCTGCGAGTAAATCCGCATAAGCAGCACCGCGAACGCGACTATAGAGTTCGGAATCGGTGCCGGTTCCATCTGCGAGGTAAGCCATAAACTCCAGCGAAAATGGCGGCTTGTCTCCGAGGAGAGCCACTTTTCCTGGCGTGAGGCGCGCTAAAAACTGGGTTCGACCGACTTCTTCGTAAGCGATTGAGAGCTGGCGTTTGGGAGACAATTTTCTGTAGAATTCCGTTAGGACCAAACGATCTGAAAATAGGCGGCGCGCGAGATCGAGAGCGCGCTCATTACTTTCGCTCTGGGCGGCGAGGAGTTTAAGATTTTCTTCGGAAATAATGGCGCCCGCCCTCGTAGCGTCTTGAACCCAGGCGATCCACGCCGCCGAAATCCCTTCGGGAGCATTGTCAGTGAGAAGGTCGCGAAAGCGCTGATTCAGACCACGGTCGGCGGCTTGCCCGACGGAGCCGTCGGCGAGGCGTCGGAAACCGAGGTATCGTCGCCCGCCGTTCAGCGTGTCTTCGTAAGCGTTGCGGGCAACGGCGGCAGGATCGGTCTCGGCGAATTGCTCGATCAACTTCGCCTCGCCTTCGAATACGCCTACCGCGACTGCGCGCCGAACCATTTCCGCGCTGTCAAGGCCCGCCCTCTGAAAAGCCGCAAACGAAAACATGCTCCAGTAACGGGCATCTTCCGCGAGCGGCGAATCGACCCATGCGGCGAAGGCCGCCGCGAACTTGGCTTTCGCTGCCGAATCAGTGGCGTAGAGATAGGCAGTCAAGGTTTCTCGCTGGAACGCGTAACTCGCCTCGATTGGCGCATTCAAGCTTCCCGCAACTCTGTTCCGAAGTTCGGTGCTAGTGACGTCGAGCCATTCGTTAGCCAAAGCCGAATCGATCCGTGCGCCGGCGGGAAGCGATAGCGAGCGGTATTCCTTCGGGAGCTCGGAGCGAAGAATATACTGGCGCGCTCCGCGAAGTTGGACACGAAGGGCATGTTCGATGCACCGATCCAGCGTAAACGTATCCCGAAACCGGTAGTCGCGGTTACGGTACCTGATGGAGTAGCCGAGTTTGGCGAAATGACAGCCGATCCCTACTTGAAAAAGGGAATCTAAATAACGGGTCCAAAACCTATCGCTGCTGTTCGTACCATCGAAATATCGGGTCAACATGGTGCTAAAATGCTTTTTTAACGATTTTTCGACCCAGTAATTATTGTGAGTCAGCTGGTTCGAAGCGATCTCGGTGTAAACGATTTCCGCGGCTTCTCTAAGTTGTTGCGACGTCACCTTCAACCCGGGCAAGTCTTCGTTAAACCGGAGCCAGCGGAGGATGAGTGCCGTCTTCCGGTTGTCACGAAGTCCATCTGCGTTTTGGCTGGATCGGTAGGCGGCGAAGACGGATTCGGGTACGTTGATAAATGGAGATTCGCCGCGGTGATAGGCCGCGAGAGCATCGAAAGGATCGTCGATCTCATCGGGTCGAACCAGGACCTTCTCGATCGCGGCGCCACCGGCCTTACGGCTCTCTTTCCAGAACGAGCTGAGGAGAACGTCCCATCCTTGTTTCGAGCCTACAAGCTTGTATCCCTCACGCAGAAAAAGATCTTTGTCGGCACCTTCCTGGATGAAATCCGTGATGGATCCAATGAACTCGTTGCACAACTGATCACGTCTGAACCCTCGCGCGGACTGCTGATAGATATAGGCAAGGGTTCCGCGCAGGCCGCCACCGCCAAAAAAAAGGGCGCGGCTCGGGTCGTTGGCGAAAATCTGATTTACTTCCCGAATGGCGTTCGTGCATTTGCGGACGAGAAAACGAAGCGTTGCGAGATCCATAAAAGCCGAAATCGGCCGTTCTCCCCTCGCCGGGGAAGCAGGGAGGAGGGCGACGAGCAGGAGCACGAAAAGAGATTGGCCTAGTTTTCGATCGAGGCGCATAGATGGCTTTTCGGCGCAGTTGCCGAAAAATGTAGACCCCATTCTGGAGAGCGACAAAATCCTGGCGAATTCCGATCTTCGCACTGAAAGAAACCTCCGCTCGACGCCCAAGCTACCCCGGTTCTTTCCACTCGGTTGACCAAAAAAATCTAGGCTCAAGTATCCCGTGAAAGGGGCCAATCCGTTTCGGAGAGTTCGGCTCCGATAACACTAATAATTAAACTGCGCTTGAAGCCGAACCCGATTCCCGCGTTGGTCTTCGAGGGGATCCGCGGAGTCGTTCGTGCGTCGGGCCGCCATCGAGTACGCGGCCGTCAACTCAAAGGCTTTGAACGGCTGCCACTCGGCACCGATTTCAAGTTCGCGAACGAGATGGCTTCTCGCATCGAGTTCAAGTTTCTTTCCGCCGTGGTAATACTGCCCACGCACGTAGGGCATCAGCCGGACGTCGCCCGGCTCAAAAACGTTCGCCATCAGTTGGACGAACGCGCCGCGGACCCGCCGCTCTTCGATCGCTAAAGTCGCGGGATTGTATTCCGGCCCCGTGCCGACGTTTGCTTCCGCAACCAATCCAAACGGTTGGGGATACCAGACGAAAGTCGCCGCTACTCGTTCATCGCGAAACGTCGCGCCGCCGAGCGAGGCGCCCACACCCGTCGTTCGTTGAAAACTCCCGATCGTGTAGAGCCCGGTGTAAGCTTGAAGCGACGTTTCGAAAAACTGGCCATTGGACAAACGAAAGGGAGCCGTTGCCCGGGCGACCACGTGGAGATTGTTATTCAACTCCGGTCGATTCGCGGTCTGCCCGACGTAGGCTCCAAATCCTAAAATCCCATAATCGCCGGAGCCCTTTAAATAGGGATTCCCTAGTTCTTTAAAGCGCTTGCGCATAGCGGTCGGCGCCCAGTATGCGAAGATTCCAAGATCCCGCTCGTTCGGCGCCCCCGTATTCAAGGAGTCGGTACGATCAAACGCCGCGCGTATCGAACTGGATTGGAGATTCTCCCAACCGAACGGAACTTTACTTTGACCGATGCGAAACCGAGTTTCCTTCCGGGCGGTAAGAGAAACGTCCGCATAAAGGTCGCGTAGCTGGACAAAGTGCTGGCTCGAAGTCGAAGCGTTCGATGCGAAGTCGGGCTGGAGATAAATAAAGACTTGTTCGTGAACGTCGCCGCTGATGGTGATTCGGGCTCGCCGTATAAAAAAGCTCTTGTCTTGTCCAAGCGACTTGTCGCAAAGCTCGCAGACCAAAGCGGGATTCGTGTCGAACAATCGATTGTACCGAACCTGCGTATACCCTTTCAGCGAGAGTTTATCGGTCCAGTTTTCCTTCGGCGCCGGGGGCGGGACGTCGGCCGCGTTAACGGAGATCACGAAAAATACGCAGATGAGAGCGACAAAACCAGTTTTCACGAAAAACCTCGAAGAAGTAGATTCACGAACCCATTCCTTAAATTATCTATACGCACCGTATCCCGAGAAATTCGGCGCAGGATCAGGATTTGATTAGAAGTAAGTCTGCGATGAAAGACCCCGAACCTCTTCGGTTAAATGGGGCGCGTTTTCGGGATCGGATTTTCCGCGCCGGATGTAATCGATCGCGTCGGCTTGCTTGAGGCGCCCTTCTTCCATCACTAAGCAGCAAATTTCCTCAAGCTTGTCGGTGAGTTCGTACACCGAATAATGCTGAGGCCAGAGATTGTCCATTTCGTTGCTCCCCCCCATACAAAGGGGAATGAAATGATCGATCTTGAAGCTTCTCCGTCCCATCACTCGGATTTGATATCCAAGTTTGCGGTCGTAAAGGTCCACGATTTCTTCTTTCGTTTCGACGTTAACGCTTCGGGAGCAGACGTCCACTCGCTCGGGATAACGTCTTCCATCAGGATCGGCACAGAGCGAACCCGGAGTGAGGTGGGGATCTGGAGAGAGAGGAAACCGATCTTTCGCGATCGCGGAGCCAACGAGAAACGACGTAAAAATCACGACGAGGCACGATCGAAAGAGCATGTCGCGTCTTACCGACGGCCGGCGTGAATGACAACCCCCGACTTGACCAAAAAGCCCGCCTTAGGAACCATCTACTCAGGCCGTATCGCCAGTCCAAGGTCGGACCGGAAACCGCCTAAGCCCGCGAGGTCACATGGATGTTTTCGCAATCGCTGCTTCAGCCGCGCTTTCTTTTCTATCTCCCGCCTACGAACTGATCGCAGTGGAAAACGCCGATTTTCGGGATTGGAGCCGGGCCGAACTCAGTGCCCGAATCCAAGAAGATGTCCGACTTCTTCCAAATTACCGCTGCGACGGGGGCCAAGAATTCGCTCTGTTTAGTCTGAACACGCGCCCGAATCCGAATCGAAATTCCCTTCGTTTTCGACCCCATCTCGACGCGCCGGTTTTAGTTTACCGAGAGGGTCACTGGTACGATCTTGCCGGAGAACCCGTTCCTTCCTCCGGCTCGAACTCCTTCGCCCGGGCGACTTCGGCCGCGCTCGCGCGGATCGAACGTCTCCCGACCGGGCGAAATCTGCTTCGCGAACTCGAGGCCTCCCCCTATCCACTGGTAATTGAAAAGGGGCGGAACAGTTTCGCGCCGTCCGTAGAAGGGATGGGCCGATATAGTGGGCTCCAGAGAGCGCAAATCATGCAAACCTTCTTTACCCTCCGCGCCCCCGACTACCCAGCGTTCCCACTCACCGGAATCGGCGCCGGCGGATCCGTGCTGTTCGATCCGGAAAGTGAAAATTCCTCCATCGAGGCCGACGGAAAAATCCGGAAGATTCCTCCTTCGATCGTTTTGGCGCACGAAATGTATCATGCCTACGACTCTGTGCGTGGCCTCCTCGATCGGAGGCTTGTCTGGAGTCCGGAAATCCAAACCGCTGAAGTCACCGAGATACGGGCCTCGTATTATGAAAATGCCATTCGCCGAGAAGCCGGTATCCAATACAAGCTCTACTACGGGAGCCTTGATCCAAACGGCCCCGGACTATTGGACCCGGAGGGAAATCCGATCTGGATTCCCGCTCCATGCCTAAGGGAGTAAGGCCCCAAACGGCGATGGTGTGTGCTTTGCACTCCCAGCCGTATGATGTTTGATGTCGCACTTTGGGGTTGGCTTGCCGTGGCTGTGGCGATCGTCGGAGGGATTCTCTGGGTCCGTCCCCGTTCAAAAGGAACGAAAAAAGCGTCCGGCGTCGGCGATATCGGGCAGCATTCGAATTCAAAAAATCTCTAAAACTTCAATGATTCCAAATACAAGGAAACGTAGCGATTCTTGTATTGCGCATCGCGTCATTTTACTGTAATCTCTTGCTCTCCCAACTACCGTCCCTTGCAGAGTACTCGGAGAATCATCTCTTCCAGAGACTTGGGACACGATCGGTCGCGAGGGTCACATGAATGTTTTCACAATCATCGCTTCGGCCACGCTTTCTTTCGTTCCTCCCGCCTACGAACTGGCTCCAGCGGTAGAAAACGCCGATTTTCGAGATTGGACTCGAGCCGAGCTGAAGGCTCGAATCCAAGAAGATGTCCGATTTCTTCCAAATTACCGCTGCGACGGGGACCAAGAATTCGCACTCTTTAGTCTAAACGCCCGCCCGAATCCGCAACGAGATTCCCTTCGTTTTCGTAATCACCCCGATGCACCCGTTACAATCTACCGTGAGGGGCGCTGGTACGATCTCGCTGGAAACGAAGTTTCCTCAGCGGGCTCAAGTAGTTTCGCACGGCTAACATCGGCCGCGCTTGATCAGATCGAAAATCTCCCAAGCGGTCGAATTCTACTTCGCGAACTGGAAGCTTCCCCTTATCCGCTGGTGATTGAAAACGGGCAGAATAGGTTTACGCCATCCCTCGAAGGAATGAATCGAAACAGTGGAATGCAAAGAGCGCAAATGATTCAAACCTTCGTCACTCTCCGCGCTCCCGACTACGCGGCCAATCCCCTCACGGGAATCGGTACGGGAGGGTCCGTCCTTTTCGACCCGGGAATCAAAAGCTCGTCCGTCGAGGGCGACGGAAAAATCCGAAAGGACATTCCTTGGATTGCCTTGGCCCACGAGATGTACCATGCCTACGATTCCGTCCGTGGCCTCGTTGACCGCCGAATCGTCTGGGGTCCGGAGATCCAAACCAACTTTGTCACCGAAATAAGGGCATTGTTTTACGAGAACACGATTCGTCGCGAAGCGGGGCTCCAGTACAAACGGAATGATGGAAGCCAAGAACCCGATGGCCCCGGCTTCTTAGACCGACAGGGAAATCCGATCTGGATTCCTGCACCGTGCATAGGGAGCGAGTAAAACGAAAAAAGCGTCCGGCGTCGGCGATATCGGGCAGCATTCGGATTCAAAATAGTTCAAGATGGAGGCATGAAGCCCTTCTTCCCTTGCCTGGTCTTGATCGCCATTCTTGGCCTCGTCGCGTGCTCAACATCGACCGAACGCTCAACCACCGATGTCGGCCCACCGACGGCGTGTCCGATCGTGGATGCGAAGCAGGCACCCGAACTCCTTTGGGAAAATAAAGGCTTCTCAGCGCCCGAGAGCGTGAAGTTCGATCCCCTAAAAAATCGGCTCTACGTTTCGAACGTCGCCGGCCAGCCGCTCGCTCGTGATGGCAAGGGATGGATCTCCACCGTTTCGCTCGAAGGCAAAATGCTCCGAAAGAAGTGGGCGAGTGGATTGAACGCCCCCAAAGGAATGGGATTGGAAAATGGGCGTCTATGGGTCGCGGATATCGATCGCGTCGTCGCCTTCGACACGAAAACGGGGCGATCGACGCACACGATTTCCGTTGAAGGCGCCCAGTTCTTAAACGACATCGCGTTTCTCGAAGGCGACACCCGGGTGCTCGTAAGCGATATGTTCACCGGTAAGATTCACACCCTGGGGCATAACCTTTCGCCCTCCGTACTATTTGAGGGGCCCCATCTGGAGTTTCCAAACGGGCTCGTTTCGGACGGGAAGGAATTTCTTACCCTTGCGACCTGGGGACCGGGAACCCAACCCGATTTTTCAACCGCAAGGCCGGGACGCATTCTGACGGTGGACACGCTTTCCGGAAAAACGAAACCGTGGACGCCGGGCCCGATCGGAAACCTCGACGGGATCAAACTTGACGGCGCCAACGGCGCGATCGTTTCGGATTGGATTGCCGGCAAAGTTTTTTACGTAACCCGCACCGGGCGTTGCGCGACGTTACTGGAAGGCTTGGCGGGAGCGGCCGACTTGGAGTTCATTCTCGAATCCCGCACGTTACTCGTTCCAGTCATGGGACAAAACCGAGTTCTCGCCTATCGCCTACCCCATCAATAATCGGAGATTCAAACCCCGATTCGCTTAACGCGGATCATTTGATTTCGAGAGACTTTCCGCCCGCCACGAGCGGTTTGGAAATCGGCTCTCGGCTTCTTCGATCAAACGCTCGAGAATCGGCGCGGGCCGGCCGATTTTTCGTGAATGGAAGATAACCAACTCGTGTACCCTCGCATTGGCGCGCTCGCTCCTAATCAGCTGGGTTCCGAACTGGATCGCTTCCGCGGAGTTTTCCGACGCGTGATGGAGTTCCAGGAAAAGAAGCTCCACCTCGGGCAGCGTTCGCACGCTTGGCGGACGCGCGTGATAAAAAGCAGCCGCGCCTTCCACGTC
This sequence comes from uncultured Bacteriovoracaceae bacterium, assembly GCA_964485835.1. Taxonomy (GTDB): domain Bacteria; phylum Bdellovibrionota; class UBA1018; order UBA1018; family UBA1018; genus JACMQW01. Next base: position 1,443 of record CAZAKW010000011.1, on the reverse strand, counting down.
GCCGCTCTCCAAGAAGTAACGAAACGTTTCGGCCCGCAGGATTTCCGCCCTGAGCGATATTTGCGACGCCTTCTTCAAAACCGCGCGCGCGAGCGTCCGATCGCCGCGATCTGCGGACGCTTTCGCGGCAACCAGCAGTGCGGCCACGACCGCTCTTCGCGTGCCCGCGTCGGGTTGCTCGATGCTTTCGTAAACTTTCACATATTCGACGATATCGTCGTATTTCCGCACAAGCACCGAAAGTCGGACGAATTCGTGAAGGCGTCGCGCATTGATTGGATAGTTCGAGTGGAGCCGTTGAGCAAGCTCGTACGCTTCGACGAACTCCGAGCATTCCATCCGGAGGTCGAAATAGCCGGTAAGGCATCGGTAGTTGGTCGGATCGATGGAAAGCCCATCGCTAAACTGCTGGCCCGCTTGGGCGTACGCCTTGCGGCGCTGGCACGCCAAGCCGAGATAGTAATACGAAAGAGTCGGTGCGGGGTCGAACTTCTTCGCTTCCTCAAACAGCTTCATGGCTTCTTCGAGATTGGCGTTATGGAGTTCGGTCTTTCCTTTTTCCAACGTGCTCCAATACGGCGAAGGACTCACTTTGTTCGAAAGCGCATGCACAAGCGCCGCGCGCGCCGTGGCGAACGTAATCGGCTTGATCAGAATTGCGTCGACGCTGGCCTCCGTGATCATTCCGACCGTCATCTGCGTAGGACTGGCGTTCATGACGATCGTCGCGATCTCTAAGCGGTTGGCGAACTGGGCATCGTGCGTTTCGACGAGTTCCAGGCCGCGGAGGCCGCCCATCTCAAAATCGACGATCAATACGTGCGGCCTGCGCACGGCGATTTCGAGTTGCGCTTCCTCGAAATTTCGAACGACTTGAACGTTTCCGTCCCGCACGCCAAGCTCGAGAAGTATTCTCTGCAAGGTGCGACCCGAGAACGCTCCCCCGTCAACGACCATGACCTTTCGCGGACCCAGGAATTCTGCGAGTTCCTGCGCGGTGAAATGACTGTCGGCGCCGGCAGTTTTCATCGTCTGGTCCTCGCGATCAAACGATTGATGCTCGCTTGCTGGTCGACGACTTTACCGAGCAAAGCCTCCCAGCGTTCAGGCGCGAACTGGCGGAAAGCGATCTCGACGCACATCTGCTCCCCGTTGTCCGAAAGGACCGACTCGACCACGCCGGTCACGATCATCGGCTCGATCTCCGTCAACTCGGGACGATGCTTCCGATGCTGCACATAGATTCGAAGCTCCAATAAATGCCCGACGGCGCAGCTTTGGGCGGGCATCTCAAGCCAGACCCCACTTTCCGTAATCTGCACGACGTGGAGGGTCCGTTCGCCTCCATCGATCGGAAGACGCGAAGTGCAGTTGGTGCCCTCGAGTAGGAGCTCAATCGACTCCATTTCGTGCCATGGGCGTTCTGCAGCGGAGTTTGGGAAG
>CAZAKW010000010.1:0-20280 GCA_964485835.1 uncultured Bacteriovoracaceae bacterium | reverse complement strand
TGCCTTCTTAGGTACAGAGGAAGGCGACCCATTCTCTGGCCGTGAAGCGTTGGATCAGCACGGCTTGGACGAGGAGGCTGGCGATAATGGCGAGGATTTGAATGCCGATAACCGCGTAGCGACGGCTCCGTCTAGACGCATTCTTAAATCGGGCGTGACCCATTTCGCCGACGGCGACGATTAAGCAAACCGCCACCGGAAACACGTATCGCGGCATAGAAAAAAAACCGCTATCGAAATTCGCGACCGCCGAAAAGGCGAACAAGGCCCAAGCGCAGACTAAGAAAAAGAGCGCTTTTTCAGGGGGAGGGTCCTTGCGGAAGGTGCGGAATAATCCCCACGTCGTCACTGCAAGCAGCCACCAAAAAGTTATTGTCGTGATGAACCGATTGAATTCCGGAATGTCGAACGAGCGGTACTCGAAAGCGAACCACTGCCACGAGAGTTGAGGCGCCCAAAGTGCTTTCGACCACAAAGCGGCGAAATTTCCGCGTGCCCACCATCCGCGACGAGTGGCTTCGAAAGGAAAGAGAAAGTCGTCGTAGATTAATTTGCAGAAACCCAAGTAAAGACCAGTGCCCACTAGCGTCCCGATGGCGGCGATCCACCACGCGTGACGGTTGGCCGTCGGCCGTCGATAGCCGAGTGCGCGAGCCACGACCGTGTAAAGCGGGGGGACGAGTGCCATTGGAATTGCCACGATGCGAGTCAGCCCCATCGCCATGCCTGAAATTGCACTGGTCCACTTCGACCCCGTACTTTCGACGAACGGGCGTGCCCAGGCGAGTAGGCAAAATAAGAAAAGCCCCTCGGAGTAGGCAGCTACGAGATAAAAACTCGTCGGAAATGCGAAGACCAGGGCGAGAGAGAGAGTTCGGCGGGCGGCGCTCCAGTCCCTCATCGTCCAAACCAAAATTGCCCACACGCCCGTCGCGGCCAAGAAACTCGTCGCCACCAGCGCGATCTCGGACCCCAGTCCGAAAACGGCGCCGATTCCGCGGGCGAAGAGAGGATACCCCGGAAAGAATGCCGCGTTCACTTGGGTGCGGTCCGTTTCCGAGGCGAATGCGTAGGGGCGGTAGCCCTCCTCTACGATCGTGATAAACCACCCTCCGTCCCAAAACGTGAGCGAGAGGAGCTTTCCGTTCAACGACGGCTCCACGGCTAAAATCAGGACGAAGAAGAGATGGGCTGCCGCGATCGCGAAGCCCCCGAGCAAGGTCTTGAATATAAGACTATTTTCTTTGAAAACTCTCATGGCGCTTAGCAGTGGTTCTCAGAACAGTATGAGGGCCGTTAGCGGGTCTTGTCATCGCACTTATCGCGCCTTTCGGGTTGAACGAGTAAGCGAACCCGGTCTAATCTCCGGCCAGGAGAATGGATATGAGCTTCGATCGTTTTTTCATCGAAAATGCGGACCGTTTTGACGGCGAGAGCGTGACCCTCAAAGGATGGGTCTACAATAAACGCAGCTCCGGAAAAATTAAGTTTTTGATGATGCGAGACGGCACCGGCATCATGCAGGGCGTGCTCTTTAAAGGAGAGTGCGACGAAGCTTCGTTTGTCGAATTCGAAAAACTCACCCAAGAATCGGCGATCGAAGTAACGGGAAAAGTTCGCCGCGAGCCGCGTTCGGTCGGCGGATTTGAGATGGGAATTCAATCGATTCGAATCGTCAGCATCGCCGAACCCTATCCGATTTCTCCGAAAGAACACGGCGTTGAATTTTTAATGAACCATCGCCACCTTTGGATCCGCTCCCAAAAGCAGTGGGCGGCGCTGCGCGTGCGTGCCGAGATCATCCGGTCGATTCAAGAATATTTCGACAATCTGGGTTTTGTTCGTTTCGACGCTCCGGTGCTGACGCCGAACTCGTGCGAAGGAACTTCGACCTTGTTTAAAACCCCTTACTTCGAGGAGCACGCCTTTTTAACCCAGTCCGGTCAGCTTTACGGCGAAACGGGGGCGATGGCGTTTGGAAAGGTTTACACTTTTGGGCCGACCTTCCGCGCCGAAAAATCGGCCACGCGTAAGCACTTAGCCGAGTTTTGGATGATTGAGCCGGAGGTCGCGTACATGGACCTCGAGCAGAATATGCAATTAGGGGAGGGGTTAATCGCCCATATCGCCCAAAGCTGCCTGACCCGGCGGTCCCGCGAGCTCCAAATTTTGGAACGGGACACTTCGAAACTCGAAGTGCTCAAGGGAGTTTTTCCAAGAATCAGTTACGACGAAGCTTTGAAAATTTTGGAAAAGCGTGGCGTCGGGATTCCCTGGGGCGAAGATTTCGGTGCGCCCCACGAAGCGGCGCTTGGCGAGGAGTTCGGTAAGCCCGTATTCGTCCACCACATGCCGTCGCAGATTAAGGCCTTTTATTTCAAACAGTCGGATAGCCATTTCGGCCCGGCGTCCACGGGGACCGGGAAGTACGCGTTTGGTTGCGATTTGATCGCACCCGACGGCTACGGAGAAATTATCGGCGGCGGACAACGCGAAGAGGATGTCGAAGTGCTCAAGCGTCGGATTCAAGAGCACGAGTTGAACGAAAAAGACTACGAATGGTACTTGGATCTACGGCGATACGGTTCCGTTCCGCATTCCGGCTTTGGACTTGGGCTTGAGCGTACGGTCGCTTGGATGACGGGTGTTCCGCACGTTCGCGAAACCATCCCTTATCCCCGGATGATGAATACGCTTCGGCCTTAGTCGTCGGCGGACGGAGAAATCGATGTCGTTTGGATTCCATGTCGTTTTAGTCGAACCCGAGATTCCCCAGAACACGGGTTCGGTCGGTCGGCTTTGCCTCGCTACCGGGTGCACCCTCCACCTTGTGGAACCGCTTGGATTCGACATTTCCGAGTCCGCGGTTCGCCGCGCGGGACTGGATTACTGGGAACACTTAAAGGTGGTCAAACACCCGTCCATCGAAGCCTTTTTCGATACGATCCCGGCAGACGCCCCGAAGATTTTTCTCTCGAAAAAAGCTGGCCGTACTCTATTTGAATCCAAAATTGAATCTGGGACTTATTTCTTTTTCGGGAAAGAAACGATGGGACTGCCGGATTGGATTCTCAATCGATACGCCGCGGATACGGTTCGTATTCCCATGTTCGACGCTCGGGTTCGTTCGATCAATTTGGCGACGGCGGTGGGGGTGGCTGTTTACGAAGGGGTGCGCCAGCAAGGGGCCCAAGGGGAAGTTCAGTAGTCCGTTTCTCGTGCCTTCAAATGAGCGGCCACCTGGCGTGGTCAATCCTCAGTCATTCTAAGTATTTTTTTCGTCTCCGAATCGCTCTCCTCGTCGGAAGAATTCTCGGCTTTTCGAAGGGACACCTGCTTTTCGCCCAAGCGAGACTTAAGTTCGCAAATCGTCTCGTCGGCCTCTCGAAGCCGGTGGGCGAGACCGGCCATGATCTTTTTCAGATAGTCGGGGGCAGGATCAAAAATTGGATTGAGGGCACTATAGGGGATCTCGACCAGCTCGCAGTAAGTGAGGGCAATGGCGTCCGCGCTCCGATTCTGTTTATCGAAAAATCCGAATTCGCCCACAATTTGATTCGGTCCGATCTGGGCGATTTCGATATGGCCGTCTTTAACGGCTTTGCGGATGGAAACCCGCCCGATTTTTACAAAAAAAAGTGATTTGGCCGCGCTTCCTTCCGTGAAAAGGATTTCACCTGAGGATAACGTGCTGGTTGGAGTGGACATGGTTTTCAGGATGACATGGTCGACTGATCTTTGGCAAGATAGGGACATGACGCAAAAACTCGCTTCGAAATTTGCCGAGTACCGTGAGTATCATACGACCCGGGGAAACGTGATTAGCCACTACGTGGGAATCCCGCTGATCGCGACCTCTCTCCTCGGCCTTCTCGCCATGGTCACTTTTGGGAACGATTCGTTTAAAGCTTCGATGCTTCGGCCCGACCTCGGATGGGTGCTTTGGGCCATCGGCGTAGGGTTTTATCTGTATCTCGACTGGAAGATCGCCTTACCGTTTTCATTGGTGATGACGGGAATGTATCTTATCGGGCGTTCGCTCTCGCTTGAGATCTTGATCGCGATGCAAGTCGTGGGGTGGGGAAGCCAATACGTGGGACATCTTGTATACGAAAAGAAGAGCCCGGCGTTTTATAAGAATTTGACCCACATGCTGATCGGACCGCTTTGGATTTTCGCTAAAGCAATTCGTTACGGAGGGGCCGCTTAGGCCGCCATCGTCTTTTCGAATAGTCCCATGCGAGGATCGCGATTCCGATTCCTTCGGTGAGTAAGAGCAGTGGACGACCGCCGCTTTTCAGGTGTTCGGAGAAGCTCGGAAAGGGTTGTATGCCGAAGCGAGCCTCGAAAAACGGAAAGAGTGCGGCCAAGACCAGGGAGGATTCGCCGGGAACCCCTTGGACCCGGTGAGCCCAGTAGTCTTGAAATCCATCGAGTGCTAAGTGGCTTGCGACTCCTAGGGAGAGCGCAGCGAGGACGCGAGATTTTCGCCAAGTCGCAAGCGCAGCCAATCCTAAAGCGAAGAGCGCCGTATGCCCGATCGTTCGAGTACAGGAAATCAGCCCGATGCCGGCTCCGGTTCTTCCGGTCGCGATCGACATCGCGTAATAAAGCGGTTTATCGATGAGGTCCGGTAGAATCGCTCCGAAAAGCAGCCAACCGTACGGCAGTCTGCGTGCCATTGGTGCAACGAGCTTGGATCCGATTCCGAGATGGCCAAAGACCCACATATCCGCGCTACTGGAGAAGGACGACTTTACCGAAGAGCTTTCGTCCTTCAATCAAGGTAAGGGCGTCGCCGAACGAATCCATGGGCATCGTTCGATCGATCACCGGCTTGAGTTTACCTTCCGCGACCAAGCCGACGATGCGGATCAAATCCGCTTTCGAACCCATGGTGGTGCCGAGCAGCGAGAGGTTTTTGAAGAAGAGCGCTTTGAGGTCGATCGTCACATCCCCGCCCGTAGTCGCTCCGCAGGTCGCCAGGCGTCCGCCCCAAGCGAGGCTCTTCATCGACTCGTTAAACGTATCGGCACCGACGTGATCGATGGCGACTTCGACTCCTCGCTTACCCAAAGGTTTAAGGATCGTCTTTAATTCGTCACGAAATTTCTGTTTGCGGTAATTGATCACGTGGTCAGCGCCCACGGCCTTGGACGGCGCGACTTTAGAATCGTCGCCGACAGTCGTAATCACGTTTGCGCCAAAGAGTTTGCAGATTTGGGTCGCGGCGATCGAAACCCCGCTGCCTCCGGCTTGGATCAAGACCCATTCCCCGGCCCGCACCTGCGCTTTACGAACCACCATCGTCCAGGCGGTCAAAAAAGGAATCCCGATCGCGGCCGCCGTCTCGTCCGATATCGAGTCGGGAAGAGCGATCAGGTTATTCACGGAGACAACTACGGATTCGGCGCAACCGCCGTCCATGGTTTCGCCCCGGATTCCGTAACGAGAGCAGAGCGGATCGTTTCCGCCTAAGCACGCCTCGCAGTGCCCGCAGGAAACTCCCGGCGAAAGCAGGACGCGAGTACCCATCGTAAAAGCTTTTCCCAAAGCCGCTTCGGCGCCGGGCCCGAACGCCTCGATCGTACCGCACGCATCCGTCCCGGGAACCAAGGGGAGAGGAAATTTATGTCCCGGTACGCCTTTCCGAACCCAGAGGTCGAGATGGTTAAGTCCTACCGCTTTAATCACGACCCGAACTTCGAGCGGCCCGGGAGCGGGCGTAGGAAGATCAAGACGTTTCAAGACCTCGTTTCCGCCGTGAGAATCGACTCGCCAGGCCTTCATACAGTCCGAAGGCTTTCCGCGATCTTTTTCCCGGAGATTCCGTGGAAATCGTAAAGTTCGTCCGGCTCGCCCGACTCTCCGAAAAGATCCTGCACGCCGAATTGCATGAGTTTCGGGTGGCGATCAAGCTTTGCCAGCGTTTCGGCGACGCAGGATCCTAGGCCCCCGATGACCGAATGATCTTCCACCGTGATCGCGAGGTCGGCGCCCTTGAGCGCGGCGATCGTTCCCGCTTCGTCGAAGGGTTTTAAGCAGTGGACGTTGTATACGGACAGCGAACGATCAGAGCCTTCCAGAAGATCGGCGGCTTTAATGGCTTCCGTGGTTCCTGCGCCCGAAGCGAAAGCGACGATTTTTTTCTTTCCCGGGGTGGCTTCACGAAGGCAAGCGATCTTGGTCGCTTCCCACTTTGCGCCCGTCTTCGCCAGTAGCGCGGAAAGGTCGGGAAGGTTTTGGCGAGTTAAACGAAGATAAGCTGGGCCTTCCCATTTTTCGCAGAGGTAATCCATGACGAGTTCAGTTTCTTTCGCGTCCATGGGTTGGAACACCCCCATCGTCGGCAAGGCTCGCATCAATGAAATATCTTCCAACCCCATTTGGGAGTGTCCGTCGTCACCGATTCCGACGCCGGCATGGGTGCCGACGAGTCTCACGTTCGCGCCGGAATAGGCAACCGAGAGGCGGATCGTGTCGTAGCGACCGGTGAGGAAACAGCCGAAGCTGCAAAGAAACGGAAGTTTTCCGGTGAAGGCGAGGCCGGCGGCCGCGCCAATCATGTTCATCTCCGAAATCCCCATCTCGAAGAATCGACCGGGATACTTCTTCGCGAAGATTTCCGATTTCGTGGACTTCGAGAGATCAGCGTCGAGAACGACGATGTTTTTATTTTTTTCGCCCCAGGCGGCAAGGGATTCACCGAAGGCTTGTCGGGTGGATTTAGACATCGGGTTAAGCGCCTTTCAAAGTGGACAGATGTTTACGAATTTCGCCAAGCGCCGAATCGCGCTCTTCGATTTTCGGGCAGACGCCGTGCCAGCCGATTTGATTCTGCATGAACGAAACGCCTTTTCCTTTTACGGTCCGAGCGATGATGAAGAACGGTTTTTTGGAATCGGATTCGGCGTGTTTACGAAATTTGGCGTAGGCACCGAGAATTTGGTCCATGTCGTGTCCGTCGATCTCCGTGACTTCCCACCCGAAACTTTCCCATTTTCCGCGAATTGGCTCCAGCGGCATCACTTCGGAAACGGGTCCGTCGATTTGGCCGTTGTTCGCATCCAAAATCACGCAGAGATTTGAGAGCGCGAATTTGGGTGCGGAAAGTGCGGCCTCCCAGATTTGGCCCTCCTGGATTTCGCCGTCTCCAAGGACGCAAAACACACGGCCTTTTTTTCCGTCAAGCTTGTTGCCCATCGCGATGCCTTGCGCGACCGAGAGGCCTTGGCCTAGAGAGCCCGTGGAGGCTTCAACGATGGGGAGGCGAACTCGATCGGGATGGCCTTGCAACCGGCTTCCGGTCTTCCGCAGCGTCATCAATTCGGCCTCTTCGATAAATCCTTTTTTGGCCAAAATCACGTAGAGCGCGGGGACGCCGTGCCCTTTGGAGAGGATGAATCGGTCGCGATCCGCGCCTAATCCATGCGGAGAGTCGACCCCCTTCATTTCTGAAAACCAAAGTCCGGTCAGAAAATCGATCATCGAAAGGCTGCCGCCGGGATGCCCGGAGCGGGCTTCGGTGAGCATTTCGATGATGGGAATTCGAAGTTCTTGGGCTAAAATGCCGAGTTCTCGTGAAGATTGCATACGGTATTCATCGCACGGGCCCGCCGCGGGAGTCGAGATGAATGCGATGCGATACAAATCCGATTTCTTTAGAAAAACCATGATTCCGCGATTTGGATGGGTTCTCCGTTTGACCCCGTTTGACGCTTTGCTAGAATCGGTCCTATGTCTAAAAAAGGGTGGGTGCTCGGCACGGTGGCGTGCGGCACCTTCATGGCCACGCTCGATTCGAGCATCGTCAATATTGCCTTACCCACCCTGACGAAGGCGTTAAATACGGACCTGCGTTCGATCAAGTGGGTGATCGTCGTTTACCTTTTAACGATCACTTGTTCACTGCTTCCGTTTGGTCGGCTCTCCGACCTGTACGGGCGTAAAAAAGTGTTCCAGTGGGGGTTCATCGTCTTCACGTTAGGTTCGATTCTTTGCGGCTTCGCTTCCAATCTCCAACATCTGATCCTCGCGCGTGTGCTCCAAGGATTAGGCGCGTCGATGTTGATGGCGAACGGTCCGGCGATCGTAACGCAAAATTTTGAACATGGAAGCCGGGGCAAGGCGCTCGGGATTCTTTCGATGGTCGTGAGCATTGGCCTCGTATCGGGCCCGAGCATCGGCGGGTTTTTGATCGGAACGTTAGGGTGGCGCTCGATCTTCCTCGTGAATATCCCGATTGGGCTCTTAGGGTTTCTCTTCGCCGGAAAACACCTGGAACCGATGGAGCGCAAGCATAGCACCGGACCGTTCGATTGGGGTGGGGCTTTTCTGCAGATCCTCGTGCTGCTGCTCTTTATTCTCTTCGTGGATCCGCCTGCGTTCACGATCGCGGGCAGCAAACCCATCGTGATCTCGCGGTGGTTCCTAGCCGTAGGGCTAGTCACGACGAGCTGGATTTTTTACGTGGTCCAGAGGCAAGTTCCGGAACCGATCCTGGATTTCTCGCTCTTTAAGATTCGGACGTTCTGGGCCGCTAATCTTGCGAACTTTTTAAATTTTGTCGCTTACTCGTCTCTTCTCGTATTGATGCCGTTTTATTTGGAAGAGGTTCTCGCGTTCGAACCCGAACGAGCCGGATACTTGATGAGTGCGATTCCCTTGACCGTGTTCGTAGTTGCGCCGATTTCGGGCCATCTCTCGGATCGGCTCGGTACTCGGTACCTTTGCGCGTTCGGAGCGCTGGTCGCATCGGGGGCGCTTTTCCTGATGGCGGGGCTTGGGGGCCGGGGGCTTCACGAAAGTAGCTCGCAAGTTTGGGTGGTGGGCGCTTTGCTCACCGTGGGTCTTTCGTCGGGACTTTTTCAAGCCCCCAATAACGTCGCTTTGATGAGTTCGATCCAGACGGATAAACTCGGCGTGGCGTCCGCGATCATGGCGACGATTCGCAATTTAGGGCTCGTCACCGGGACGGGAGTCGCCGCAAAAATATTCTCTTGGCGACATTCCGAAACCGGAGACTTCGTGGACGCGTTCCATATCTCGCTTTATCTCGCAGGATTTCTGGCGCTCGGCGCGGCGGTGGCTTCGCTTGCGAAACGGGACGAGATCGCGGAAGTGGATGCGAACCCGTGAAAAAGCGGGACCGAGAGTACACTCCCGAAGAGGCTTTCGCGATTACGATGGGCGAGGTGACGCGGCATTGGTACCGGTCGGTCCCCCTGGTGATTGGGATCGACGCGGCGGAAAATCCGTATCCACAGCCGCTCCATGCCGCGATCCAATCGGGAATATGGGTCTTTTTTTTCGGCTCCGCAACCAGCCCGATTTTTTCCGACCTGCTTGAAATCTTCCGGGCCTGGGCCAAGCGGTACCAGAGCTTGGACGTCCAATTTGTCCTCGCGTTTCAAGGTGAATATCCCTACTTTTTCAACCGTAAGACGGTGGAGGCATGGTTAACCGACGCATCGATCGCGACCCCCGCCGTCTGCGACGTCGAAGGCAGCCTAGCGCGGAGCTTTGGCGTCGGGGGCGAGCCGGGAATTGCCGTTCTCCATGATGGAAGGATCGCAATCTCGGCGACAGGTCCCGAATGGATGGTGGATACCGAGGCGCGCCTTCAAGCACTTCTCAGAGGGTCGTCGCCTGGCCTCCCTCTTTGGCCGGTGCTTCCCCCGCCGCACCGAAAAGTCCTTCCGGGGAAAAAGTGGCAGTTACGCGCCGGTTCCGCGGAGCTTACATCAGCGACCCTGCAATTGACGGGGGCATGGTCGGTCGAGGAAGATCGGATCGTCACGTCCGATCCCTCCGCGGAATTGTGCTTCCTATCGGCGGGTTCGGAAGTGAGCATCGTCGCCCAAAGCTTGAGCGAGTCGGGGGATCCGACCCGAATCCGTTTCGATACGAACGGGGCTTCGTTCTCGGATACTTTTGGCGGGCACGATTTTTCCGTGGATGACGAAGGCAACTCGGGCGTTCTACTCGCCGGACCGCGAGCGTACTCAATTTTACGAGGGTTGCCGCCAACGCTTCGTAAATTACGATTTCGATTTCCATTCGCAAAAGTCAGTGCGGTCGCGATTTACGGCCTTGAATTCGCCGAGGCCCAGGATTTGGGTTAACAGTCTTTCTTGTTTTGGAGGGCGTTGCGGAGATTTCTCGCCATGTCGGGATACTTTACCCGCGAGAGCGCGGATCCGGAGATGCGCTCTCGGTACCCGGCCTCGCTCTCGGAAAGCAATCGATCCCACTCGGTGACGAGGGCAGAATCGCGTTCGTCGGTCGGCCAAGTTTCCGGAAGTCGAAGCGGTTTACGATTGTAGGGGCAGACCTCTTGGCAAACGTCGCAACCCGCGACCCACTTGCCGACTTTTCCCGCGATCGAAGGATCGGGCAAATCCCAGGCTCCCCGTTTTTCAAGCGTGAGATAAGCGATGCAGCGGCGGGAATCGAGACGCCCTGGAGAAACGATCGCGTCGGTGGGACATCCCTGGAGGCAAGCGGCACAGTTTCCGCAGTAGTTCGCCATCGGCGAAGGCGATCGATCGGTCTCGACATCTAAAAAAACGACGCCTAAAAAGAGGTAACTTCCAAGCTGGGGATGGATCAATAAAGAATTTTTCCCGATCCAACCCAAGCCGCAGAGCGCGGCCCACGAGCGCTCAAGCACGGCGCTCGTATCCACGCAGATTTTCCACCGTGGACGTGAGGACTGTTCACTCGAAGGAAATCGCTGTGCCCAGGCTTGAAGCGCGGCTTCGAGTTTCTGTGGCAGTATCCGGTGGTAGTCCGGGCCTTCAAGGTAGCGCGCGTATCGCGGAGCTTGCGGATCGGAAGGGAGAGTGGGATTGCGTCGATAGGGGATCGCGACTGCGACGACCGATCGCGTGTTTGGAAAGACTTTCGTTGGGTCGAGCCGTCGTTCGAGCCCGCGCTCGAGGTAACCCATTTCGCCGTGAAAGCCGGCGCTTAACCACTCGCGGTATCGCTCCCCGTGCGCTGCGAATTCTTCCCGTGCGAGTTCCCAGTCGACCGCACCGGCTAACGGTATTCCGCGCGCGCGAATTTCATCGAAAAGAGCTTCGATTCTCTCAGTCGGACTCGCGGTAGGCACAAAGACCTCCCTCGAGCGAGCGTAGCTTTTCGAACCCAAGGCTTCGAAGTCCCATCAACGCGTGCATCGAGCGAACGCCGTGGGCGCAGTAGATGACGAGGTTTGAGGAAGGATCCAGCTCTTTCGCGCGCGACAGGAGTTCGCCCAGCGGAATCAGTTTACAACCCTCGAGTCGGTCCTCGGCGTACTCTTCGGGTTCGCGTACGTCGAGCAGCACTACGGATTCTGGCTTGCTTGCGAGCAGCGCTTTCAGTTCCTTGGCGTCAATCAAATGGGAGTCGTTCATGCGGGTGTTGCCTGGAGGGTTTCGGGGCGGCGTTCCGCCGGGATTGAAGATTTCATGCCGGCGACCGTGGCATCTTGCACGGACATGCCGCGAGAGAGAATCCGCAGTGCTTTACCGACGAGATCGGTCGGCATCGCTTCCACGATCTCGACTTCGATCAGATCGCCCGGGCGCAGACTTTCCGCTTCGAATCCGAGATAGCTTACGTCGTTGACGAGCACCCGGCCGTCGATTTCCGCCGCTTGGGTCGGCATGCGCCCCTGCAATAGGAGTTCAGTTTCTTCCGAAGCTCCTTCCAGAAGAATCGCCATTTTCTGGCCGACGTACTTTTCGTTGCGAACGCCCGCCTGCTTTTGAAGCAGGTCGATTAAGACCTTTGCCCGTCGGCGCTTCGTCGCGGCGTGGATCTGCCCATCCATCGTGCCGGCTTTCGTGCCCTCTTCCTTGGAGAAGCGGAAAACTCCGACGTGGTCCAGATTGAGCGCGGAAAGATCCGCGCAGAGTTCCGCGAATTCTTCCTCGGTTTCGCCTGGGAATCCGACGATTACGGAGCTGCGGAAGACGATCCCCGGAATGCGGGCGCGGAGTTTTTCGATAAGCAAAAGAAGTTTAGCTTTCGTCAGCCGCCGGTTCATCGAGCGGAGCACCCGGTCGTTCGTATGTTGGATCGGCATGTCGAGGTATTTGACGATCTTCGGCTCGCGAGCGATCACTTCGATCAATTCGTCCGAGAATTGATCGGGATAAACGTAGTGGAGGCGAATCCATTCGATGCCTTCGACTTTACAGAGTTCGGGGAGCAACGTTTCCAAGCGGTCTTGATACTTGCCGTCGATTCCGTAATGGGTCAGGTCTTGCGCGACGAGATTGAGTTCTCGCACGCCTTGAGCGGCCAGACTTTTCGTCTCCGTCACGAGGGATTCGATCGTCCGCGAACGTACGTCGCCTCGGAGTGTAGGAATAATGCAAAAAGCGCAACGGCGGTTGCACCCTTCCGAAAGTTTTAAGAAAGCCGAATAGATCGGCCCGGTATGCATGCGAGGATCGCGCTCGGAATGGATAAAGGCAGGCTGATCGATATAAGAACGTTTAGGAAGAGGCGCGCCCATTTCAAGCGCCTTGCCGTGGGCATCGAGAAGTTCGGTGATCCGGTGGTACTGGCCTGTGCCGATGAACATGTCGACTTCCGGCATCTCTGCTTCGAGTTGCTTGTGGTAGCGCTGGGGAAGGCAGCCCGAAGCGACGAGTACTTTGCACTTCGCGGTTTCCTTGAAGTCCGACATTTCAAGAATCGTTTCGATCGACTCTTCTTTGGAGGCCTCGATGAAAGAGCACGTATTCACGATGATCACTTCGGCCTCTTCGGGCGTCTGGGTAATCGTGTAGCGATCCTTGGTCAGCATCCCGAGCATGACTTGGGAATCAACCAGGTTTTTCGGGCACCCGAGAGAAACGAAATAAACGGGTGCTTTGGAGGGTAGGGTTTCTTGCATATTAATCCCGGAAATTCCCGAAGTTCATCGCGACTTGAATCGCGTCTTGTTTCGATTTCAAAAGCGCAATGGCTTCTTGGAGGTCGTCCCGGTTTTTTCCGGTGATCCGAACTTGTTCGTCCTGGATCTGGGCTTGGACTTTTAGTTTCGATTCCTTCACGGCCTGGATGATCTCTTTGCCTTTTTCTTTCGAGATGCCGGCCATCACTTCCGCAAGCTGGCGAACGCTGCCGCCGAAAGCCGGCTCGGGGTCTTTGTATTTGAAGGCCATCAGCGAGATGCCGCGTTTGATCAGCTTGGATTGAAAAATATCCTTCATCGCGTCGAGCTTGCCTTCTTCAGCAACCCAAAGAGTAAGTGTTTTCGCTTTAGGGTCGACCTTGATCTCGGTCTTAATCCCTTTGAAATCGTAACGGGATAAGAGTTCCTTGTTCGTTTGGTTAACGGCGTTGTCGAGTTCTTGCCAGTCCATTTCGGAAGAGACGTCAAACGAGGGCATGCGGGTTTCCTTGATCAGGTGGATTGAAAAAGCGAAGCCTCTATATAGGAGAAGCGGCGCGACATGTCAATTCGGGTGCGGCGCCGCCGGCTGAGGGCTTAAGGCAGTTTGTTTGTAATTAAATCCAATTGAAACAAGGGGATAGGCGCGCACCGGTGGCCGAAAAATGAGCGTGCGTCTAAAGCCTAGTCACATGTCACCCCTATCAACGTCCTTTTGGCCCGTGGGACGCCTAAATTCGTTTTCGCACGGTACGATAGCTGCAAATTCGGGCCGGGGCCCAGGGCCGAGGAACGATATGAAGCTGTTTAATGTCCGGAAAAACTCCCATCTTCTTTCGATCCCGCATGAGCGGACGGGCTTAAACCCACTGGCGTTCGCTTTCCTCTTCCTAACCCTCACTATTTCGTCTCTCGGCGAAGCCTCGGAGACATTCTCGCTTTCGGAAACCGAGACGATTCATTTGAACGGTGCGAATTTCGAGACTCCGACCGCGTGCGGACCCACCATCCGAAGACTCCAGTCCGCGGTTAAAGATTACGATACCGCTGCATTCTTTAATCGCAGTGGACAGGCAAAGCGCACCCATAAAGTGATTCAAAAAATCCTGACCGCGATGGCTCCTTCTGATCCCTGCTTTACCTGGGTCTACGGGGCAGAAGTTCTTTTCAGCCTGGATCTCTATAATCGTGTAGCGACCGGTCGCTCGAAGGTCCTCATTCACCTCGCGATCTACCTTTACCAAGATCAGCTCAAGGGGAAGACACGTTTCGCCCCGTTGACTTCCGCACTTCGCTCCGAATGGGGCGGCGCCTGGAAGCAACCGAACCACATTATGGGTGCTTACGAATGTGAGAACACTCTCATCTATTTCGATCCGACCCTGCGTCTTTATGACCTTGGCGCTGTGATCGCGCACGAAATGGAACACCTAATGCGTGATAAGTACGCTTTTCGAGACGCGAACTCGCCATTCCTGTCCGATATTTCTTCCGCGCTTGTCTTGGACGAACTCCTTGCATCACTCCATGCGGGTTACCTACAGCTCTCATTCCAGTACGATTCGAGTCGCGACGGAGAAAATTCCGTTAACCCGAAATTCTTCGAATTTGATGGGAATGGATTCTCCTTTCCGACAAGACGGTTCCGACTAAGCGGAGACCTCGAGCTCTTTAAAAAGCGCGGACACCTATACCGTCTTTGGTCCGGTAAAGTAAGAAACGACGGATTCCTCCCCGGTAAGATCTTCTCCGATTTCTTTTCCGAGGTGATTTATCCGGATTTTCTGAATGCCTCTTCGAGCAGCGATATCGCCCACTGGCCAGAAATATTCGATATCGTCAGCAAAGCTTACTTTGACGAACCGAGACCGTCACATGAGGCGGCCGGCGCCCTCTTACGTCTATGGTATGATACAGATCAGAACTATGTTTCTCCCTTGGGTTCTGTCTTTAAGAACGTTTCGAATTCCTCGCAACGCGGAGATTATCAACAGGCCTGGGAAAATTTTTGGACTGATTTAGATACTCGTATTCAGGAAAAGACGTCGGGCTGCCTTCGCGTGAAGGAAGCGATTCTCGGCGGAAGCGCGTCCGGTTATGTCGGCTCGAAACTCGGTGGATCTCATCCCGGGGGCGACGGTGGTCGCCCGACCAAAGGTGGCGACGGGGGCCGTCCGACGATCCCGGTGATCCCTTGCCTCTTCCCACAGGAGGGCCTGTGAGTTCAGATTCGGTCTTCTCGGAACTGGAAAGCGCAGAAATCATTTATGCGGCCTCTGGACGAGTATCCGAGATAACCCTACGCGACCCGGCGGTGCGTGCAAATTTTGTCCGCGCCATTCGCGCGAATTTTCGGGAATCCGAAAAAATCATCCGTCGTGACATTCGAAGTCCCCTCCAACTCGCTCGCGCTTTGATTCCGCGAGGCAAGCTCGAGGAAGCGGCGAAGAGCCTAGAACTTGCTGAGCGAAACACCTCGTCCTCCGCGGAAGCCGCGGAGAGGATCCGGCAACGCGCCCGCCTGCATACTTGGCGGGGAGATTGGAGTTCTGTGATTATGGATTGCGGCGCTGTGCTCGGGGGTACGGACGTTTCGCTCTTGAGTCGAGCGGCGGCGATCCAAATCCGCGCGAACGCTTGGTTGGAGTGCCGGGAGTATACCCGCGCCGACCAGGATCTACGGGCGATGGAAGATCTCTGCGAGATGCTCCCGCATGGCCAGATCCAATTCTATGCAGAGGTATCGCGCGCGAAGCTTTCTGCCCGTCTCGTAGATATTGCGAATGGACGGGGCCAATTTCTCGCACTGGTCGAAAAATGGCGCGCCCGTATTTCGGAGCGCAACCTTGATGAACTGCTGACGTTGCTCCGGCTAGCGATCGACCTGGATCGCTTGGAAGGTAGAGACACCCGGTCCCTTGCCATGGCCTGCGTTTGGGTGGCGCATGCGATCGGTGATGAGACTTATTGCGGACTTGGATGGATCGATACCTGGGCTGGGGGTTCGAGCGAGGAAAAAGGGAACGTCCTTGCCTATCTCGGTCCGATTCTGACGAGGCAACCCCGCATCCGCGCGCTCTTCGAGGAACTTCGAAGGGACAGCGCCGGCGAAGCGAAGCCCTTGACCGACACGGCATGGAGTATTCAAGAGTCTTGGAAGCGGGCGCACGCTCCTAAGAAAGCGGTCGCGATTCCGAATTGCGCTGATATCGATCGCCTCCTCTGTCTCGATTCCTGGATCCAAGTCGACTTGAAAGAGTTAAAACTAGTCACGCTTCGCGTGCAGCCTCGAATGAAAGCCATTCTTCGCGCCCTAGCGGACGGAGCCCTCTCGAAAGAAGAACTTTTCCACCGTGTTTGGGGCCTCGCTCGATACGATTCCGCTCGTCACGACTCGATTATCCGCACCGCAATCATGCGTACCCGGGAGCAAGCTCAAGTCGAGATCGTGAGCAGGGACGGTAAAATCGCGATCCATCCGCGCTACTGGACGCTCCTCTTCTAAACTGCCATTTTTCGTCACCTTGCTTGAGGCGGCCTGATTCTAGCGCAATCTAGGTCGTGGCTTTATGCTGCGCATCATTCATGGGTTGCCCCGTGATTCTCAGCCACACTTGAACTTTTAATCTGGAGGAAAAATGAAATTGAAAATTATTGCATTCATGGCTTTCGCGACCTCGGCCCACGCCGATCTGAGTTACCAAATGGCAAACGCAATCGGCGACTGGGACTTCGGCAAAGGCAAAAATGTCCTTCGCATCCAAAAGCAGTCCGACCGCGCGATCAAAGTCTATACGTGCGATCGTCAGGGTTGGTTGAACACGCAAAACTGCAGCTATTCCTCGATCGTTATTTATACCTATGATTCGGAACTCGACGGTTTTTGCGAGAACGGGAGGCAGTATTGCGTAACGGGCTTTCAGGTCTCGTTTCAATACAATTCCGAAATCCTCAACAGCATCGACCCCAAAGGCGTCTACGACCTGTCGAATACAGGATACGCCGTCGAGGGCCGAAAATAATTGCTTTGAGCACGCTATCCACTGCCGGGCTCAGACAGATAAACGGAGATATTATGAATTATAAGATATTGGCCCTCCTCGGTGCGGCTTTTGTTTCAACTTCGGCATTTGCAATGGACATTCATCCCAAGTGGATTTCTTGCACAATTGTACTAGACGGCACCTATAGTGAGCATGATTTTACCCTCGCTGATTACACTCGGTCGGATGGCTCCATAGATATGAACGAAGCCTTACAATTCGGCCAAACGACGGTAGAAGTGCGTGCGTTTCGAAGCATCGATCCAAAGTACAGTGGATCGCTGAATGTTCAAGTTTCAGAATTTCTCGGTGTTTACTCCGCAAAAGATGTTTGCGCAGGCGGGGGTTGCCCGCCTGCTGGAACTCCAAAAAAAGTTGCATTACTGGGTTCTGAATCGGTTTGGCAGCTTGGAAAGGATGCGATGACGACTGCATATGCGCAGGTAAGTGGTGATCGGAATTTTACCGTATCCTGCCGCACGAAAGAATAGGAGCGCGTCCGCGAGCGCGCCGCCGAGTTTTACCTTCGAAAGGACAATCTCGGTTTTATTACCGCCGCTGTGTTCAAGTTCAAGTTTCCGGATCGTTTTTTCGTCGGCATTGATCTCGATCACGGCGTTTTTCACACTGCCGGCAATGCCCGCGTCGGGAATCAACTGGAAACGGGTCGGCGAAAGTTTTTTGAATGGACGGATGTGCTCAGACCGTCATATGTCCAAGATGATTTAGTCCCCGTCCTGGGGCACGCACCTTGCTCGTTTTACCTAGGAATAATAATGCTAATCAGACAGGAGCATCCTATGGCGAAAATCAAGACACCTCAGATCCAAATCCCGTCAGCAAGATCCGAAGATCAACCGGCTACGCGGAAAATGCTGGCATTGGTTCGCGACGAGCTCAAATCCGATATCCGCGGATTGGAGCAGAAGATGGAGTCCGGTTTTCATAAGATAGAAGCCGGAAACTCTCGAATGCAGCTTCTTCTCGAGGAACAAAACGCGAATAACCGCATCGTACTCGAAGGCCTACAAACGCTTTGGTATCGGCAAGACCGCCTTGAGCAGGATCGCCGCTGAGCACGCTCTCTCCCTGTTTCCCCTTCGTTTGTTTGGTGCGGCCCCGGGCTTGAAGACGGGGCCGTGGGCGGCATGGAAGCGGAATCGGGAGTTCAGAATTTTAATTTTATCGTAAGCGAGGAGAAATTTTATTGTGACTGTTCAGGCTGAATCTGCGTCGCAAGTAGATTCAGCCTGAACAGTCACATCTGTTTGTCAATCGAGCTTCCGGAGTACAACCTCTAAACGATCGACGAAGTTATCGATGCTGCCGTTAAGGTAGACATCTTGGTCATAAATGACTTCTGGAGCAAGGTCGCTCACCTGTCGCCATTGCCGAATGGGATTGAGAGCATCGATGGCGGCAACACCGGCGATCGTCACCAAGGCACCGCCTGGAGCTCCCATGAGTACCCCGGTAATTCCGGCCATTCCGCCCATCGCGCTTTCGGCCAGACTTGTTCCGAGTGCAGCGCCACCATAAAGACCTACGCCCCAGATAATTGCCACGTCCACTATGGACGTCACGATGGCGTCGATACGCTCAGCTCTCCGAAGATCGATGAGTTCGTCGACGGTATAGTCTCGACTCCCGACTCGGACACTCGTGTTGTTCTGGCGATCCTTCAGAAAAAATCCGACTCGGTCTCCGTTTCTTACGACATCGACGTACTTATGTTTTTCTTTTCCGTAGATATCGTCGAGTTCGGCTCGCGCCGAGGTCGAGGTCCCGGGCAGAGTGAGAATCATCGCCATCATTAATCCGGTAAAATTGAGTTTCATAACATTACTCCTTATTTTTTTTGTTGTTTGGAACGTTTTAGTGAGCGGGGAAGGACTGGGCATAGGACCGAGCGCTTCCTAGGAAATTCATGCATTCGTTGTATCGCTCATCCATTCCGAAAAATTTGAAGTCATAGTGAACCACGAAGATGGGATCACTGGTTTCCATCGTGAGTCGGAGTCCACCCTGCATGATTTGAACGTAGGGGACTTCAAACCGGAGACCGATAGATGTGTAACCGTCATAGCCGCGGTCGCAAACTTTCTCGTGTTTGCTTTTAACGCTCGCGGAGCTCTCGTTCGCAGTCCAGGTAGCTATGGTTGAATGGGATTCGTACTCACCCTTCTGTTCGACTTTGTAAGTACCTACGCCGAGGGCAAATCCACCCTCTTTTTTCTTCTTGTAGCCTTTTCCGAAGCCGTTTGAAAAACGCATGATGCCGTAAGAATAGAAACTCGCGTCGAATGGTTTCCCGCGCAGGCTGGAGTCGAGATCCGGATACTGAAACGTAAGCGCGAGAGAGCTCTTTTCTTGGGCCGTTCCTCGCAAAACCTCCAGGCGGTTCGGGCGATTGAAAATCAAGGCGTTGAAGAGTGCCGCGTTCAGAACTCGGGTGGGGACGCTTTGCTGGCGACTGATGCCGTCTTCGTCTTTTAGGAAGTGGGAGTAGGAATAAATCAGCTCGTGCAGAATGAGCGCGACCTGATTGGAAGGAATCAATTCGCCCCAGAGGTCGCAGATCATGACATTCAGTTGATCGCGAAGTGCGAGCTGGACATAGGGTTCGTCAGTGACAAGCATCCGTCCTTCATCTTTGATGTTTGGACAGGTTTCGGAGTTGAAATTGAATGTCATCACTTCCAGAGCGCGGTTCATCGCGGCGGCAAACGCCGGTGAAACGGTTTCCAGGTGGGACAGCTTCTGGGCCAAGAGATCTTGAAACTCCTTACTCTGATTAGGAAAAGAGTAGGCGACGGTCGCTGCAAACGCAGGACGGATCTTCACGTTCGGAATATAGGGAGTCTTTTCAATCCCGGCCTCGACGAGATCGGAGAGGTAAAGCTGTCCGTCGATGCGAACGCCGTCGCCTCCGCGAGTGCCGCTGCCTCCTGCCTCCGCCATGCCCGAATTTGCCGCCAAAAATAAACTGATCACGCCAACTAAGTACTTTTTCATTTTTTTACCTCACAGGTTTTGAAAACGGAGCAGATCGCTTGGTAAACTCGGTCTTTCTTCTTCGAACGAGAAGCGATCTGATTCACCTGATTTAGGTATTGCTCCGTCAGTTTCATGATTTCCTCGAGAGCCTCTTTGCTCACTGCAAATGTTTCACTTCCGGTGAAACGTTCTCCCCACGGCTGAGTCTGTAAGGCCTCGGCGGCCTGACGGAACATTTCGTGGTGATACTTTGTGATGGCTTCGCTCCGGCCCGTCGTCGCGGCCATGAGGCGGTTTTCGATCTTTCGATATCCCGAAGGCGCGAGCGGCTCGACCAGTTCGAGG
>CAZAKW010000009.1:8736-22221 GCA_964485835.1 uncultured Bacteriovoracaceae bacterium | reverse complement strand
ACGGACGCACGCCGGGGAAGCAAAATCCCTTTTCAATCCGGAAGGCTATAAGCACTACGCCGTTTTAACGAACATTGATCTTTTTAAGACGACTCGCCAGGAGGTCATCACCCATCATGCGAAGCGCGGGAATGCCGAGAATTTTATTCGGGAGAAAAAGATCCACTTGGATCTCAAACACTTTCCCTGCCTCAAGTTAGACGCGAACCGGGCCTACGGCTTAATCGCGATGGTGGCCTACAACTTCATGCGGCTGATCGCTAGACTCGACGAACCGACCAAGCCGCATTTCGCAAAGAAGATCCGGGAGAAGTATATCTTCATCCCCGGAAAATTCGTGAAACACGCACGCCAGTTTTTTATGAAAATCCCAGAAACCTTTCGAAAGGAGGTGGACCTGATGCAATCGAGGTGGGCAGGAAAACTCGAATCTGCCCTGGCCATGGGCTAGGCCCGTGATCACCACAAGTCTTTGACAACCACATACGAACGAAAGGGGCTTTGATGCTTTTTCTAGTTTGGATGGGGGACCAAGGATTTGAACTGACGACAAAATGCTTTTTCCACATACGCTAAGACACCCAAGAAGAAGGCAGTGGTGCGCCTGCCAGTAAGCTTACGCTCACGGCAATAGCACTCGTGCGGTCCTGACGTTGGGCACACCGCCCGTAAATCCACTCATCAGAATAGGAAGTGATCAAGTTCAGGGCGCAAGTCCGCGCTCTTCCGCTCACGAAGAGTGAGCAAGGATTGGAAAACAAATTTTTTTCGGGATTTTTGAAAACGGCGCCGCTAACGCGGGCCTATCTGCGGATTCGGGAACAAAGAAAAAATGGGGTGGCCAACGGGACTTGAACCCGCGACCCCCGGAATCACAATCCGGTGCTCTAACCAACTGAGCTATGGCCACCACAGGCATCCAAACGGGGACGTCGGGAATACGGCCCTAGAATTAAGATAGGTGCGGGGGGCTGTCAATCACTTGATTTCCCCACTCGGCTTTGCGAGCTTAAAACGTATGAAATCATTGCGCTCTCTCTGTCTCTCCCTGGTTTTGGCTGCCGTTTTGGCCGCCGGTTTCGCTTCTTCGGCTACGGCCGGGGTCTTTAACTTGCCGCGGTTCGTCGATACCGGAAAAAATGCCTTCGGATTTGAGCCGGAAGCGACCCTAACGAACGACGGGGGAGTCGCCGGAAACGTGCGCTATACCCAAGGGATTTCGGAGCTGAGTAACCTCCATGGGATTTTGGGCACCGGCGCTGGACGCCGCAAATTCCGTGTCGGCGCCGCAATCACTTTCGACTTTATCCCCGACGTCGATCTCCAACCCGGGATCGGGATCGCGCTCCAATCGATCTATTACCGTTACCGCGGCGACTACGGACAGATGGAAGTAACCGCGGTGCCTTACATCCATAAAGTTTTTCATAGTGGCAAAGGCGACCGCATCGAACCGTTCCTCGCCGTGCCCGTAGGTCCGGCCTTTCGCTCGGGCGAATACCACTGGACGACCCAGGTCGTGCTCGGCGCGATTTACCATCCCGGAAATTCCGCCACCCGATTCATTTCCGAGGTCGGTGTGAACGTGAACAAGACCGAGAGCTATATCTCGGGCGGCATCCTCTTCCAGCCGTGAGTACGTCCGCAGACTGGAATAGCGTCGACCCGAGCGCCCTGCGAGAAATTCGCGGAGTCGCGTTCGACATCGACGACACCTTTTCAAGCGAAGGTCTTCTCTCCGCCGAGGCGTACACCGCGCTTTGGAGCTTAAAACGCGCGGGGTTTTTCTTGGTCCCGATCACGGGCCGGCCCGCTGGGTGGTGCGATCATTTCGCGCGCTTTTGGCCGGTCGACGCCGTCGTCTGCGAAAACGGAGCGTTTACCTTCTTTATGCAAAACGGAGTGCGTCGTCGGCTGGAAACTCCGGGCGGCGACCCCGATCGTGCGCGCAAGATCGCGAAGCTTCGCGAGACCTTGCTCCGAGAATTTCCCGGGATGGCGTTCGCCTCCGACCAGCTTTACCGCGAGAACGACCTTGCGATCGATTTCTGCGAAGACGTAAAGCCCTGGCCGCGCGCCGAAGTCGATCGACTCGTGGAGGTGTGCGCGCGCGAGGGGGCCCACGCGAAAGTCTCGAGTATCCACGTAAACGCGTGGTACGGCGAGTTCGATAAAAAGGCGGGATTTCAGGCGTGGTTAGACGCCGGCGCGCCAGGGCTAGGACGTCCGTTTCCGCCCGCCTTTAACGTTCCCGCGGATGCGACCCCGAAAATCCCGGCTCTGTCCGAATGGATCTTCGCCGGCGATAGCCCCAACGACGAGCCGATGTTCCACTATTTCCCAAACTCGGTGGGAGTCGCGAATCTCGCGAACTTTATCGACCGGCTCAAGACGCGTCCGACTTATCTGACGGCTAAGCCCAGCGGCGAAGGCTTTGTCGAGATCGCTGCGAAGTTACTCAAGGCCCGTGAACAGTTCCCGTGAACTGTCCGCCGGCTTGGGTGCCCAAGCGAGGGTAGAAGGCAAAGAAGCCGACAGTTTTCGAAGGGCGATCCGTCGCTGCTTAAGAAACCGATCGTATTCTTCGATTTTTAGAAACTCGTAGACCTTGAGAAGCTCTCTGTATTCGGCGCTCTCCTGCGAAGGCCAGTGGTGACAAAAAGTATGGAGGGTAGTGAATGCGACGAGCAGTTCACGTGAACCGCGAGCGGCTAAAGGGCAAGCCTGATTCTGGCGCAGTAGGGAAATGGCTTGCGTGAGATCGAGACCTTCCATCACTCTTAGGATACCACCAAAAGATCCGTCACCGGTCGGAGGTTCCATGGATCCTGAAAAAACAAAGGCGTTGATTGAGGAGGTCTGCCAAACGATTGGCGGCGATTGGCTTTTAGTCGGTGGAAGCCTCGTTCAACTCGAATACGACGCAGAGAGGGCCACGGAGGACATCGACCTCGTACAAATTCACCATGCCTCGATGTCAGAACCCAAAGCCCAGGACGAACTTTTCAAGGCGGCTTTTCGGTTGGGCTTAGGACCGGAAAGCGTGAATTCAGCCGCACGTTTTTTTCTGACCGAAATCAAAGGATGGGAAACCGAAGTTGTGGAATGGCGTCGTGGTCCCGCCGGCTGCGTGAGGCGTCCGTCGCTGAACTTATTTATGGCGCTGAAATTAAGCCGGGGAACCGAGATTGATTTACGAGATGTAGAGAAGGCGTTGGCAAAAGAGGGCGCCCAAGCTTTTAACGAGGCCCGTTTCTGCGCCCTAGCTGATAAAAAAGCCCAAGCGCGATTTGACGAAATCCGGGGAAGGCTTGGTCTTTAGTCCCTAACTCGGTCGTCCATCGTCCAGCTTTTTTTGGGCCTCGAAAAACTCCCGAAGGTCCCTCGGTAGCTCCGAATTGAAAGTAATCGGCTCTCCCGTTTTCGGATGCGTAATCTTAAGCCGAGTCGCGTGGAGCGCGTGCCGCGGAATAATCAGCTTCGCCTCCGCCTCGGGCGTCAATCGGTCCCGGTCGTAAAACAAAAGCGCGAACTCCTCGTCGACGCCGTAAAGCTTGTCGCCGACTAAAGGAAATCCCGCACGCTCGGCATGCACGCGGATTTGATGCTGCCGCCCCGTTTCCGGATAACACTCGACGAGTGTATAAGGTTTTTCCGCCGTCCCGGCGCGATCGATCGTACGAAAGCGCGTCTTGGCCGGCTGGCCGCCTTCTTCAATCGGCATGCACGCCATTTTTAGCCCGATCTTCGAAGTCTTCGAGCGCGCCATCGGCTCGTCGACTTCGAACGTGTCGGGTGCGGCGCCGCGAAGGATCGCAAGGTAGGTTTTTTCCGTCTGGCGCTTTGCGAACTGCGAAACGACGTGCGCGCAGCTCTCCGCGTCCTTGGTTAAGGCCAGAACGCCGCTCGTTTCCTTATCGATCCGGTGGCCAAGGTAATAAAGTTCGTCGGCTTCGAGGGGCTTCGTCAGCGCCCGCTCCTTGGCCTGGGTCTTGAGATGGACGAGCAGCGTGTTGAAAAAGAAGCGTCCGGAAGGGTGGACGGGAAGATTCGAAGGTTTATCGACGATAAAGAGGACGTCGTCTTCGAACAAAACCTGGTAGTCGAAATTCACCTCGGGCTCTCCGCGGCGTTCGGAGGTGACTAAGATTTCATCTCCCGGCACGAGCTGGGACGAGGGCTTGAGCTTGCCCGCCTGGAGATGGGGGCTTTGGGTACGCGAGAGCTGGACGATGCCTTCGTCGATCGCCTGCTTGATCTGCTCGCGGGAGCGGCGGCGGTAGTGCTCCTTTAAGAAGTGGTCGAGCCGGATGCCGTCTTGGCCCGGGCCCACGGCGAAACGCACGGTGTAGGTGTTCATCTGCAGATCTCGGGTAACGTTATTGGGACGGGCCATGCGTGGGCCCTGGGTACCATATTTCGGATGCATCGCCTATCGGGGGTATCGCTTAGCGGGACAATGCGGGGGCCGGAGTCGGCCGTTTCCGCTTAAAAACGTGCTTAGGGGAGCCGCGGCTCGCGTAGGTGATATCCCGCGGCCAGGCCCGAGTGTCCTGGCATTTCGCCATCTTGGCCGCGCCGTCGAGCTCGTCCTCACATTCGCTTAATACGGCGATGTAGTGGGTCTGGCAGCGGACCTCGTCCATCTCGTCTTTCGGCTCCGAGCAGCCCTCTTGCTTACAGGTATTCAGCAACGTCTTCGCGCAGCTGATGCTGAACGGGGTGACCAAGTCGTTATAGAGATACGAGATCAACGCGCGGGGATTGCAGCCCTCGTAGCGGCCAAGAATCAAAGGATCCGCGACCCGGCGAGAACATTTCGCATGGGCGCTGGCCGCCATCCCGAGCGCACTACCGATTAGAATCAATCCGACTTTCCAACTGACGCCGCCTAAGGTTTTCATCCCGAGTGGTACCGCGCTTTCATAAGAAAGGTGATCACTTCGCGGGCCCCTTCGACGGTGTAACCCAGGTGTCCGCGCATATTCTCGACGGTCTGGCGAGCCAGGCGCTGGCCTTCGGAGAGATTGCTATTGGTCGATTCGACCTCGTCGCCCGTATCCGTATCGCGTCCGTAAAAGAGGATCGCGTCGTGCATCTTCGTCAGCACTTCCTTTTGCGACTGGTAGTAGTGCTTCTCGAGTTTTCGCCAGTATTCGGGAAAGACCTTCGAGTAAACGACCGGTGCTTTCGGGTGGTCGAGCGACCAGGCGCCGATTTGGGAAATAATCCCATTTCGGAAACTCTGCAGTTCGGCCTCGGCCGAAGGCGCCTCGATGATTTTCTCGAATTCTTCAATCAGCGGATAATCAGGGTCCTCGAGTTTTCCGGTCAGCGCGTTTTTGTGGCGCTCTTTTTTCAAGACCAGCGAAAGATGCTGGACGTAGCGGCGGATAAAGTCTTCCCACTGTTTCGAGTCGTAAAGTCCGATCGAATCCCGCACCTCGCGGTCGATGATGTTTAAGTACTCGCTGCGCACGGTTTGGATGAACTCGCCGCAGTCGTGGTAGCCGTCTTTGATGTCTTGGCGGAGAAATTCGTATTCGCTCGTGCGCTTAACGAAGTCTTCCATCTCCCGGAGCACCGCGAGCGGCGAGAGGCACGGAAAGTCCACGTGCTGGGCGGCGGAAAAAAGAATCGATTTGACCTCGCGCGCGGAAGCCCCGATGCGGCCCTCGTAGTAAGGGACGTTTTGGTATTCCTCGCGCACGCGCTTGAGGTTCCCTCGGAGGATCTTGCGATCTTCCGGTCCGAGCGCCGCCGGCATTTCGCCTTGGTCGAGGAGCTTCGCCTTATCGAGCGGCGAAAGCGAGGCGACGATGCTGGAGATACCCGGTGGATAGTTGATCGAGTTGGGTTTCTTAAGCCGAGTCAAAACCGCCCAGGTCGCCAGCGCCCAATCGGTATGCGGAGAAACGGGCTTGGATTGCGCGACTTGCTTAAGCTCTTCTTGGTAAATCACCGCTTCTTCGGAAATGCGGAGCAAGTAAGGCACCCGGATCAATTCCATCCGCGCTTTGAAAGACATGAAATCCGGAAATTCCTTGAAGGCGTCGAGCTGGAGGTCGTTGCACGAACCCATAAACACCGTGTCGAGGTAAACGATCGCGGCCCCGACGTTGACCGAGCCCGTTTCGCAGGCGACGAGAAGGTACTTAAACGTGTCGACTGGACGTTTCAAAAGATCCGAGTACTCGATGCCGCCACGGTTTCCGTCGACGAGATCGCCGGTGACGGTAAAAAGGTTCAGGCTTTGGAGCGAAGGCGGAAGATTGGAATAATTTCGGTTCATCGAGAGCAGGTTAAATTGCGCGTCGACGTGCAGCTGCGGCTCGACGGTGACCATGCCCTTGCGGTAGCGCCGAGAGAAAAAGAAGCGTTCGACCTGGACGTGCATCAAGACTTTTTTAAAATCGCCGTCGTTTGATTTTAAAAGCGCGTCGCCGATTTCCTTGCAACGAGGGTTGAGATCTCCCTGGGTGAGGGTCAGTGGAAGCTGCGGCCAAAGTTTTTCGGCCTTCTCCTTGCCGATTAACTGCGCGAGGAATTCCTTGCGGCCTTTCACGGGGATCAGCAAAAAGGGATGGTCCCGCAGATCGGAGGGGATGCGCGCGGCGACGTCGTCGTCGGAAAGCTTCGCGTAGGTCGAGAGTTTGCCGTCCCGGGCGTTGGATTGCGAACCCAGTCCCAGCGTGTGTTTGGTCACTTTCTCGTGGGGAAAGACCCAGTTAAACGTGTAGGTTGCGCCTTCGGGCTCCGCGGAGTAGCGCTCCATGCCCGTCATGATCGCGTGGATCAGCGACGTCTTCGCGCTGCCGTTCGGACCATGGAGGAGAATTAATTTATTATTGAACCCCTGGCGTTGGAAGGTGCGAAGCGAATTGTAGATCGAGTGTTGGACGGCTTCTTGGCCGATCACTTTTCGGGAAGAGGGAGTCGCGTTGAATACGCGAAAGCGCTCTTCTTCGCCGGCCGCCGGATCCGAAGAAGGCTCGCGGCCGAAGTGGTCCATCATATCCGCCATGTATTGCGCGGAGCCTCGCAAGTGGCGCTCGGGATTCTCGGCCACGAGACCGAGGTACTCCTCGAAACTGAGCACGCTTTTCGCGCGATCGAATTCCTGGTTGACCGTTTGATCCGCCCACTGATTTAGCCACTGACTGAGACCCGGAGGATGATCACCCTTCATATGTAGAGTGTATCCCGGAAAAGGGGGACGGGATTAGCGACGTTTTTTTGACGACCGACGGCGCGCTTTTTTAGAGCGGACGGCGGCTTGGCGTTTTTCGAGTACGAGTCGCGGAGAGTTTGCTTTCACCACCGGATTTTTCTCGCTGTTAATCCCCGTGTCTCCGCTTGCGGAGACCGACTGCATCCGTTTTTGGACGTATTCGATCACGGCGTCGCGTAGCAGCGGCCCGGCGATCGGTTGGATTCGCTCTTTCGGGATGCCGTTCATAAACCACCCCATCGAATCCCCACCGGAAACCAGAAAATCGATGGTCGCGACTGTGTACGTTTTTCCGTCCTGGATCGGATCGCCACCGGCGGTGGTCACCTCGATCAACCGGTCGAGTTCCCAAGGGGAAATTTTTCGATCGCCGTTCAGATCGCTTGAACGCGGTTCGTCTTCCCGTCGGATCGCTCGGACTTTTAATCCCGACGTCGAAAAGAACCCTCGTGCGCCGGCGTGAGTGATGCGCACGAAGCGGCGGAGCTCCTTGCCGGTCAGCGTAAGTTTCGAGACGTAATTATCAAACGGCAGCGTGCGGAACACATCCGCGTAACGAAGCGTGCCCGATTCCCAGTTCGCGCGGATTCCACCCGGGTTCATGATCCCGATATCCGCCCCGATGGAATCCCGAATCGCGTCGGCGACGAGATTGCCAAGCGGAGACTCTTCCTCCCGAATGTGGGGAAGGGGACGCGCGAGCTGCCCGATCACTTCGCCCTTTTTTTCTTCGGTCCGGCTAAAAACCGGCGCGAGCAACTTTTCCATGCTGGAGTCCGGTTCGATTTCGACGCCGCGGAGCCGGGCGGCGACCAGTTTCCCGCGTCCTTTTTCCGGAACGGGCGCCTCGCCGTTGCAATTTTTTTGGTTGGCGAAAATCTTCGGACAGATCGGAAGCGGGCCTTCAATCCGCGTCTTGTCCGTGCGGATCGATTTTTTGTCCCAATCGTAGGTGAGATAAATCAGGTTATAGTAAGCGTTTTGTGTTCCGCCTTGGATCACCGGGATGCCTTCGATCCAGTGGTGGACGAGCGAGTGGGTGTGGCCTGAAACGACGGCATCGAACGTCCCTTTCGGGACTTTTCGAAGCAGTTCGGGAAGTTCGTGGTTCGAGAGACAGCCGGTTTGAAAATCGCTTTCGGATTTGATCATGCCCGTCTTGGCGCCGCGGTCGGGAGCTGTCGGGATCGTGCAAAACACTCCCGAGTGGGTCAGGGCGACGACCACGTGGGCCCCGTCCGCACGAAGTTTCGCGGACTCGGCGGTCGCGACTTTCGCCATATCGCGGAACTCAAGATCGCGAACGTACTCCGGTCGCGTCGTCGTCGGCGTATCCAGGGTCGTCAATCCGACGATTCCGATGCGAAGCTTGCCGGCCCGAACGAGGATCGACGCCCGGGTGCCCGGAATTCCTGGGAATTCGCCGGATTTCTTATCGTAGATATTCGCCGCGAGATACGGATAGCGGGCTTCCTTGATGCGTGCTTTTAGAGTCCCGCGAAGGTCCTTCCCTTTGATTTTGGCGGGACTGAGTTCGCCTTTCGATCCTTCCGGGCCAAAGTCGAATTCGTGGTTTCCGATCACCGACGCGGTAAAACCCAGTTCGTTGAAGAACTGGACCATCGGCCGACCTTCTTCGAGATTCGAATCGATTGAGCCTTGGAAGTGGTCGCCGCCGTCCAAGAGGAGGAGGCGGTCTCCGTATTGGCGCCGCAAGATCCGGACGTGCGAGGCGAAAATCGCCGCGCCGCCTTTTTCGTAATCGACCGGCGGGTTGTCGGCCGTCTTCATCCGCGCAGGCGCAAGCGCGCCGTGGAGGTCGTTGGTCCCGAGGAGAACGACGGTCTCCAAAGAGCCTGAATTTTCAAACGGGACAACCTCGCCGTCGAGCGACGAAGTCGCGCATCCGTGGAAGAAGAGGGCGAGTATCAGTCCGCCTGCGAAAAAGCGGGGCCGGAGAGTCGAAGGACGGCTCGAAAAGTGCGGTGGTTTCATGGATTCCGGCAAGGAGGAGGGAGGTTAGGCGGCGGTTACGGAAGGTTCCGTTCTCGCCGCGGAGAAGAAAAAAACCCATCCGTGGGTTTGTTCGCTCATCCCGTCCCTGGATACCTTTTAGTCTGGGGGCTTTAGGAAAAACTCGCAAGCGAGGGAGGTGAAAAAAAACCCATGTCGGAAACGAGCGTTTTTAGAAACGCGATTCTTCCGAGTGTTTTTCGGATTTTTAGAATTGGGTTAGGTATGCGCGACGAGTCAATGCCCAGGAGGTAAGTCGCTTAGCGGCGATAACCGCCAAAGGCTAAACGGAAACGGGCGCGCCTCGAAGGTATGACTTGGGCAATCTAGTTCCACTGCACGGGAACTTGGGGAACTGGACCATCGGCGGCTTCCGAACGTTGGATTTTCACAAATCCGTTCTGGCGACCGAACTGGAAGACGTCACGGGTCACGCGTACGTCTTGAATGCAGTATTCGATGATTTTTTGGACTTCGCCCTGCTTCCACCATTCGACGGCTTTAAGACCATCCGCGCTCTTGCCTGTCCCCAGCGTCCCGCGCGCGACGTGCTCAAGTTTAAGGAATCGCTGGCGAGTCAACGCTTCCAAGTCGTACATGATATCGAAGACGTCCAAGCCCTTCATCTCAAGCCCGTAAGGCACGAGGACGGGTAAGTCGAAGCCGCGGATGTTGTAGCCGACGATCAGCCGCTCCTCGCAAAGCTCGATCAGCTTGCCGAGTTCGCTCTCGAGATAAGACGTGAATTGATCGGTTTTCGAGTCGTAAGCACACGCCACCGAAACTCCGAGTTTATCGATGTGATCCCAGCCACCGACTTCTTGAACGAGCTTTTGCGTCTCCAAATCGAGCACTAGAAAATGTCGATGCTTCAAGAACAAGCTCGACGGGCTCACGTCTTCAGAAAACGGAACGGAGTAGGAATGTTTCCAATAAGAGGGGGCGAGCTTGATGCGGGTGGTCGCTTTCACTTCGGACATAGGCCCCTTATAGAGGGTAAATCGGCTTCCGAACAGGACGGAAATAACCTTGTGGGATGGGTCGACAATTGCCAAGATAACAGACGCTTATGACACCTCAGGCCGCCGCAGACGCCGCTTTGTATTTAGAGAAAAATTTTGACCGCGCGTTGGAAGAATTGAAAACGTTGGCCCGAATCCCAAGCGTTTCGTTTGAGGGGTTTGATCCTGCCCACGTGCGAAAGAGCGCGGACGCCACGGCGGCGCTTCTTAAGAAGTCCGGTTTCGAAAACGTCGAGATTCTCGGGTTTGAAGGCGCGCATCCTTACGTTTACGCCGATTGGTTGCACGCGGGCGCATCGGCGCCGACGGCGCTTTTATATGCCCACCACGATGTCCAGCCTCCAGGACGCGAGGAGCTTTGGTTAACTTCGCCGTTTGAGCCGACCTTAAAAGAAGGTCCGGGGGGGGCACGCCTTTACGGACGCGGAACGGCGGACGACAAGGCGGGAATTATCGTGCACGCCACGGCGCTGGAGGCGTTTCTCAAGACGGCCGGAACGTGCCCGCTTAATTTAAAGGTCGTCATCGAGGGCGAAGAGGAAATCGGGAGCGGCCATCTTCAAGAATTTCTCAAAACCTACGCGGCGAAATTAAAAGCCGACGTGATTATTCTGACCGACACCGCGAACTTCGACTGTGGTCGACCGGCTTTAACCGTCGCTTTGCGCGGGTTGGTCGGGCTTGACGTCGAGGTTCGGGCGCTTACGAAATCGGTGCACTCGGGGATGTGGGGTGGTCCCGTACCCGATCCGGTGGTGGCACTCTCGAAAATGCTCGCAAGCCTCATCGACGAGGAAGGACGAATCGCCGTGAAGGGGATTCGGGAGCAGGTGACTCCGTTGACCGAAGCCGAGATCCAGCGGATGAAAAAAATTCCGTACGAAGAAAAACTTTTTCGCGAGCAGGTCGGCCTCGTCCAAGGCGCGAAGCTTTTGTCCGAAGGCCCGAATCCAATCGCCCAGCTTTGGCGCTTTCCAAGTCTGACGATCACGGCGATCCAAGCCTCCTCGCGTAAACAACCTTCGAACATCATTAACGACGCGGCCTGGGCGCGAATCACGATCCGCACCGCGCCCGGAATGGATCCGGCGAAAACGGCCGAGCAGCTTGAGCGGCATTTGCGGGAAAATTGCCCGTGGGGACTCGAAGTCACAACGAAGGGCGATCACGGGACGGGCGCCTGGGCGATCGATCCTTCTGGTCCGGCGTTCGAGGCGGCGGCGGCGGCGATGAAAAAGGGATACGGCGAAGAGCCTTTGATGATCGGCTGCGGGGGCTCGATTCCTTTCGTGCAGCCGTTTGCCGAAGCCCTGGGGGGCGTGCCCGCGCTTTTGATTGGAGTGGAAGACCCTTATACGAATGCGCACGGGGAGAACGAGAGTCTGCTTGTCTCGGACTTGCGCAAAGCCTGCGTTTCGCAGGTGCACCTATTTTCAGAAATCGCAGAGCGTTTGGCTCGCTAACCTTGCGAGCGGGACGCTCGACAACTAACGATCGTCCCGCTCGATAACCTAAAGGAACCTCTTATGACCCCAACCACCGAAATCGACGAAACCGCGAATATGTCCGTCGTCGAGCTAACGATGCGCGCCCAGCGCGATCAGTGGCGGGAAATTTCGCAGCGGGTGGCGAGTCTGGAGAGTCGCGAATTTCCGCACGGCGGTCCGAAGCGAATTCTCTTTTTCGGACTGGGCAGCTCCTACATCGCGGCAAAACTCTGCCAACTCACCTTGAAGCGTGACCGAAGTCGTAAACGCGTGCCGATTATCGCCTGCCCTTCGACGCACGTCGGACTCGACGCCCAGCCTGCGAAAGGCGACTGGGTTTTCGCGTTCACCCACCGCGCAAGCGGCGGTCCTACGATCCAAGCGATGGAACTTGCCGATCGTCTCGGCGCTTTCACGGTTCAAGTCTCCGCCCAAGGCGTCGAACAACATCCGGCCGCGCACTATCTATTACCGACCACCCCCAAGGAACGAGTTGAGCCCCATACGGCCGCGGTTACCGGGGCGATTTGCGCGGTGACCTCGCTCCTTTTGGGCGATCGGTGCGTGGAGGAGTGGGAAGCGCTTACGTCGCTACCGACGCCGTCGCTGGATCTTTGCCGTCGCCGCGCGGGAATGGGTCCGAAAGTGCTGGTCGGAGAATGGGAAGGCGAGTGGTTGGCCCGCGAAGGCGCGCTTAAGTTGATGGAGATGGCGAGGTTACCCGTCCGAGCGTTCGGTTCGGAAGAGTTCTTCCACGGACCCATGTTTTCGACGGCAGACGACGACTCGATTTGGCATATCAGCCTTCCGAAAGATCCACGCAACGAGGAGATCAAGTCCTCGCACCAAATCGGCGTTTTCGGCTCAAGCCCGCTTGCGTGGATGCCCGCGCTTTTGGAATTGCAATGGATGGCGCTGGCCACCGCCTTAAATCACGGCGTGGACCCGGATTTGAATCTTCGTCCGGCGGAAGAGATGGCCCCGGGTTCCGCCGCCGTCGTGGGACAGGCCTAGGTCGGCCTCGGTGGGAAAAAACGAACCTGCGTTTCCGGTCTCGTTCGCCTCGGATAACCATGCGGGCGCGCATCCCGACGTGCTTCGTGCGCTCGAAGCGGCGAATAGCGGCTTCGCACCGGCTTACGGAGGAGATCCGCAAACGGCACGCCTGCGCGAGGTCGTGCGACGCGAGTTCGGAGCGAGCGCGCTTGCCTTTCCCGTTTTTAACGGCACCGGCGCAAACGTCGTCGGGCTTGGCGCCGGGTTGAAACGCTCGGAGGCGGTGATTTGCGCGGAGCGATCACACATCGACGTCGACGAGGGCGGGGCGCCCGAACGGGTCGGGGGGTTTAAGCTTTTACTCGTTCCGACCGTCGACCAAAAAATCTCCGTCTCAAGCCTCGCTCCGATTCTCTCGCGCAAAGGCGACACCCACGCCGTCCAACCGCGCGGAATTTCGATCACCCAATCTACGGAGCTCGGCACCGTTTATACCCTTGAAGAGATCCGCGAACTGTCGGCCTTCGCTCGCGTGCACGGACTTTTCTTGCACATGGACGGGGCGCGGATCGCGAACGCGGCAGCGACTCTCGGTTGCTCGCTTCGGGAATGCACGACCGACGTTGGCGTCGACGTAATCTCGTTCGGCGCGACGAAAAACGGCGCGCTCGGGGCGGAAGCGGTAATCGCGCTGAGTCCGACGTTCGCCGAAAGCTTTGCGGAAGACCTTCGGTAT
>CAZAKW010000009.1:7568-8726 GCA_964485835.1 uncultured Bacteriovoracaceae bacterium | reverse complement strand
TATCTGCAAAAGCAGGCGATGCAACTCGCCTCAAAATCGCGGTACTTATCCGCGCAGCTCGTCGCGCTTTTGGAAAACGAGCTTTGGCGAAAGAACGCCTTGCACGCGAACGCGACGGCAAAGCGACTCGAGACGGGCGTGCTTGAGCTTGAGGCCCAGGGACGCCCGTTATCGGTCGTGCATCCCGTGGAGGCCAACGCCGTTTTCGCGCGGATTCCACTCGCGGTCGTATCCGGCCTACAAACGCAGTTTCCGTTTTATGTTTGGGATGATCGCGAGGCGGCCGGGGGAACGGTCGTCGTGCGGTGGATGACGTCGTTCCAGACACGACCCGAGGACGTGTCATTATTTCTTCAGACGCTCCGCACCGCTTTAGCGACCTAGGTTCAGAATTTAGCGCCGAAGCCTTAGGAATCCATATCTCTGTGGATGGCAAACCCCGCTTTAGTTACAAGGGTTTCCGCCCGATCAGTACCCTATGAACTCATCTCAAGGGATCGGCGTACGCTGGAAAATCGGAATGCTACTGGCGATCGGCCTGGGAAGTTTTTCTTCCTGCGAATTCATCCTTTCCCAGGATCCGGCCGAACACTTTGTCGACGGAAAACTGCCGCCGAGTGTTTATCGAATCGCGAATCAAACCTGGGAACTTCCGGGGACCCGAAGAGTTTTGGACCGAATTGCGCGCGATGCCACCGATCCGTATGTATTTCGCGTCGGCGTGATGGACAACGGCGTTGATATCGCCCACCCGGATCTCGTGGATCAAATCGATTTTCAAACGAAAGGCGGGCGGTTGGTCGCTGCGGGACTCGACGTGATGGGCGGAGACACGTTCGCGTCTCCCCAGATTCTTCGATATGAGTATTACGCCTTCGGCGCCCAAGCTATCGTTGGAAACCGGATTCAGGGGCCACCGGCCGATCCGTTCCAACTTCTCGAAAAGTACGACCGGGATTTTCTAGCGGAATTCATTCCGAAACTTCGAAGTCATCCCGAACTGAAAAAAACGCTTTTCGCGAAGCTTGACGAAAAGAACTTCAGTCTCGTCGGTGCGCATCGCTTAACGGAATCGGAATTCGACCCGCGGGTATACGCTTCGAACCGGAATGAGGGGAGTCTGCTGCGCCCGGGATGGAAGCCTAAAGACTTCCTGCC
>CAZAKW010000009.1:0-7558 GCA_964485835.1 uncultured Bacteriovoracaceae bacterium | reverse complement strand
GTCCAAGCGGTCTCCCAGTCATATCGACGTACGGAGGGATGTCCTTGGGAGATGACCTCTTCCTCCATTCGTTCGAAGGTGGCCCTGTCTTCCATGAGTTTTTGAAGCGGGAATTCGAATCCTTTGCAAAAATATCCGGCTATCAAAAAGATTTCGACCACCTGATGGAATTCCTGGGGCCCAGAGTGTTCGACGTCTCTGACTCGAAGCAAAGGCGGATTTCCGCCGGACTTAACAAACTCGGGGACGCTCTGCACTTCAATCGTCTGGGGTACCTTGCGCACGATCCGATGCGGGAATTTGAGTTGGGCGTTTATGGCGCCGCGCTCAACCGCAGGCTTGAGACCCTCAAGGAATTTCCTGCGGCGCGGGTTCTTCCCACCGTGGAAGATATGCGTAGCGCATCGAAAGAGAATATCGAATTCCACATTGCGGGGGCCAAAGAGATGCTCGCACATCCGGAAAAATTCACCCCAAGTGAGCTCGAAAAGGCCCGGAAGATCGAGAAAAATGTACAGGCATGGTCGCGCCTCTACGAAGATTACCTGGCCGCTCGGAAGTGGGATCCCCGCCAGATGGATGGAAATTCGGCGATCCCAGAAAAAATGCGTTCCAAGTATCGTGCGTATTTGACGCGCACGAGGCACCCCTTGATCGACCCGGCCTCGTGGGATCAATCCCACGGAACCCACGTCTCGGGCATCATTGCCAAACAGAACGCTAAGCTCCGGGTTACGCCGATTCGGGTGACGACGGAATCCGTTAAAAATTCGCCGATCGCCGACCAGAAAATGCTCGCCGAGTTCACGGAGGGTTTTTCGAACTGGATGCGAGATCCTCTCGTGGTGCGTGCGATCGAGGGGCGATTTAGCGGTCTTTTCTCCGGAAAGAAAGGCGACGCACTGATCGCCGAAGTGATGAAGATCTTCGCCGAAGAGATTCCTAAAAATTTCGAGGCAAGCAAACTCGACTTTCGGTTTCTGGGCGAAGTCGAAAAGGCGATCGCCTTGGCGGGAAAACACGAATTGAAATTGGTGAATATTTCGCTCGGCACCACCTTCGATCGTGCGGTGATCGATTATCGGAATCTGGATTCCGTGAAAACGCTCACCAGCTACTTTGAGTTCATGAAGTTCGAGTACTTTAAGTGGCGAGTCGCCGTAACGGCCAATCGCGAGGCGAGAAATACGCTTTTCGTCGTGGCGACCGGAAACGACGGCGCCTGGCGGGATGGTCGCTCGCGTAGTGCGCTGCCCGTCGACCTATCCTCGCCTTTTTTGGCGGATTACGAGGACGCGGCGAAGGGACTGCTTGCGCCAAATAATCAAATCAAGAATATCCTCGGGGTCGGGAGTCTTTCCCAGCTGGACGAGCTTTCGAGCTTTACGAATATCCTGATTTCAAAGGCTCCGATGGTGATGGCCCATGGCGAAGCCGTGCTCTCGCCCATCCGCAGTTTTTCCCAGGAAGCAGTCAGCACTTACTTTAAGCAGGCAATCGATTTGGATATCGGATCGGCTGGCATTGGCTCTATCCTCGTGGATCCGGATCGTATGGGTGAGTTTATGAAGCGCTACTTCAAGCTTTCGGGCTCGGTCGAGGAACTCAAGCAGGCATACGAGCGGATCTCCGCTCAGGTGTTTATGGATGTTACGGCGTTCGACGCCTTTGGGCCTGCGTTGCAGACCGATCTCTTTCTTCGCTACCCGAATGTCCGCGGTCGTTATTCCGGAACTTCGATGGCGGCGCCGACGCTAACGGGCTTGCTAGCGAACGATCTTCAAAAGCTTGCCGAGTCGCGAGGGATTCCCGCCAAGGATCTTTATCGTCACCCGGACTTCGCACCGGAAAAACTCATCCAGATGGTCGAAGCCCGCTCCGAGACTGTTTTTCCGAATTCCACGGTTATTTCCTTGAAGAAGTGGACCGGCGAAATCCCTTGGGAGAAGTCCTCGCAAGAGCTTGAACTGGAGGCGCTGATGGCCAAAGCCAAGCAGGGCCGCGCGACGTTTCTCACGGATGCGACGCCGCGGACGGCCATGCGCCCGGTCGACTGCAAACGACTCCTCGATTCCAGGCACTAGGATTTCGTCAAAGATCGACGAGATAATTCACGACGAGGCGCTTACCAGGACTCGAAGCAAGTGCTGCCCCACGGAGTTCGATCGTATTCGCCACGTAGTCCACGACGAAACCGTTCGCGCCGTTCTCGGCGACGTTCGTTCCGCCAAGCGTGACTTGCACGCTGCCGACGGCCGGTTTTGAAGAGAGCTTAAACTTGCTTTGGTTCTGGTTGACGAT
Organism: uncultured Bacteriovoracaceae bacterium; assembly: GCA_964485835.1. Classification (GTDB taxonomy): domain Bacteria; phylum Bdellovibrionota; class UBA1018; order UBA1018; family UBA1018; genus JACMQW01. The sequence goes on along the minus strand of CAZAKW010000009.1, from coordinate 5,257 downwards.
CGACTCGCCGATATCGCCGAGGTCGTTTGCGAAATTTCTCGCGATATCGAAGCTCGGCGAACCCGTGCGTTCGGCCGCACGAAGGTAGACCGTCGGATAAAACCACTCCCCGGGGCAAGACGTGATCGTTTGGTCGGGCGCTGGAACCGGGTTCGGTTTATTCGCGTTGATGCTGTTGATGAAGTGGAAGCTATAACCGCGCGAAGCGGAGCCCTTCACGACTTTCAACCGGTTCAATACGCCGTCGATGCGGCTGTCCGCGCTTTCGCCCACCGTACACTCGTTTTCGTCGCTGAGGACCACGATTGAAAGAAGCGCGTCTTCGCGGACGAAACCCGCATTCGTACCGCCCGCACCCAGTTTTCCGGCTTCGAGAAAGTATCCCAGCGACTTGAGTCCTTGCTCCGCACCGCTGCCCCTGGTGCCGACGTTCGTAAGCGAGCTAAATGCCGCGTTCAAGTTCGGGGTCGCGCTTGTCAAAAAGCGTTGGCCCGCCGAGCGGGACAAAAGATCGCCCCGGTTTGGATTGATGAAGCCCGCCGGCATTCGATTCGCCCAATCGCTTGCGTTCGTGTTCTGGACGTCGGTCGTAATCACACCAAGGTGGAAGTCGACTGCTTTCGCTTGGAAGGCTCGGATAAAGTCGGCGAAACCCGCCGCCAGCGTCGCTTGTTCGCCCGCCATGGAGCCGGAGTTGTCGATCACGAAAAGGACGTCGATTTTCGATGGAGCCGTGGATGCGGCGATGTCGAAGACATTCGCTCCGAAAATTCCGCCGTCGGGATTCGCCTGGGCTTGATTTGACTGCGATACGCTGAAGGATGCTTCCGGCGCGCAAGCGCAAAGAGTGATCGAGACGGTAGACGTAATTGCAAACACCACGTTCTTCATAAAATCCCCCGGGTGTGTCTTCGCAGACGCGGTATTCGCGAACCTTGCGATAAGTTTCCCCACTGAATATCAAGCAAGATTCATGCTTTGGAGTTTTGTGCGAAATGATTCGAGATCTTCCGCGAGGGCCTGTCGAACTTCTAGGCGAAGTGACAATTTAGAAAAGTGAACCGGTCGTTCCTGGTTTCTCAGGAAGTGCCGTCGGAGAAGAATCCGCGCTGTCGGCGGCGGACTCTTCCGCTGTATCTCCGACGAGTCGGTAGACGCTCGTTTCGTAGCGCCCTAAGTGGGTGTTGGCGGTTTCGTAAGCTTCTTGGGCTTTGCGAAGGCCTTTGCCGATTTCTTCGAACTTCTTTTCGAAGTTGTCGAAGTGGCGTCGGGCTTTTTTTACGTCCTCAATCGTCTTCTCCACGCCGCGCGCCATCTCGTAGTATTCCTGCGCGACGGAAACGGAATGGAGTCCCATTGCGAGCGTGTTCGGCGAGACGGGATACACTTTGAGCCGGTTCATCTCCTCGAAAAGCACGCCGTTTCGTACGACCTCGAAATAGAGCGTTTCGGACGGAAGAAAAAGAAGGGCCATATCCGTCGTGCCGTGGTCGGGGCGGATGTATTTTTTCGCGATGTCGCGCGCTTCAGTTTTGACGAAGTCCGCTAGCGCCTTCCGTGCAAGCTCAAGCGCGCCGGGTTCCTCGGACTCGAAGAGAGGAAGCACCGCCTCGCGCGGAAATTTCGAATCGATAGGAAGGATTTGGCGCGCGAGCCGAACGATCGCGTCGACTCTTTCCGTCGATCCGGGAACGATCGCGTACTGGGTTTCGTAAGACCCCATGGGAAGAAAGTCGGCTAGTAGGCGCTCAAGCGTCGCTTCGCCGAACGAGCCGCGAAGATGGGGGAGTTTCAAAAGCGAGTTCAAGTCTTGGATCGAACGCCCGACTTGGTTTAATTCCTGGAGCTTGAGTTCCGCGGCCGCAAGATGCTGCTGCACTTTTTCAAACTGGGCGAATCCTTCCTTGAGATTCTGGTTGAGCTTGCTTTCGACGTTCTCTCCAATCTTCGTCAGTCGTTCGCTGACTTGCGCCTCGAGCATTTGGAAACGCTGGTTGAGGGTTTCCGTCGTTGATACCAGGCCAGCGGCGAGCTCGGTTCTATTTTGGAGGAGGGCCCGTTCAAGTCGTTCGCTTGCTTCGAGCTGGGTGCGTTGCATTTTATCGGCATTCGATTCCCGGAGATCCGATATCGAGCGCGAGAGACGATCCTGGAGATCCAGCAGTGGAGTGGCCAGCGCGTGAGATAAAAGGGGAGGGAGGTCGCGGGCAAGCGTCGCTTCTCGGCTAAACTCGGCCTGGCGTTTAAGGAGCGCGAGTGCCCAGGCAAGCCCAATTCCAATCAAGACTAAAAGGCCGATGATGACGTAAAGCGTCACGGGTGAAATGCCGACGGTCGAAGTGGCGCTCATGGGGGGTGGTTATCAGCTCCGGGATTGCCTGACAACACGAGCCGGGGTAAGAGGGAGGGAAAGGCGTTAGAGCGATGCAGCATGCAACTCCACATAAACTTTCCGGGATCCCGGCCCCTCTCCGAACGGGCGGAACGAAGCGCGTTTATCCGCGGGATTCCGTTCGGCTTTTTAGAAGCGACTTTCTTGAAAAATTCACCCATGTGAATCCCGTGGTGCCCCTTTTGGTTTGGGTTCCGATCGTTGCGGTGCTGCTTTACCGGGCTTTTACCGTGCATGCCCTTTCCGTAGGTGAAGTCGCGCTTTACGGAATTTTAGGCCTCATTTTTTGGTCATTGGTCGAATACACCCTGCATCGCTTCGTTTTCCATTTCCCCGCGAAGAGCAAACTCGGCAATCGGCTAGTTTATATGCTCCACGGGCTCCACCACGAGGATCCCCAAGATCCCACCCGACTGGTGATGCCTCCGGCGCCGGCATTGATCTACTCGGCGATCCTATTCCCGGTGTTTCGACTTCTAATCGGCCCGGTTTACACAGAGACTTTCGTTGCGTTTTTCCTGATCGGTTATCTTTGTTACGACTACATCCACTTTTACGTGCACCACTTCGTGCCCCGAAATCCGGTGGGAAAATTTTTGAAGCGGTACCATATGGAGCATCACTTCGCCGATTACGAAGCGAAGTGGGGAGTCTCAAACCCGCTCTGGGATTACGTCTTCGGCACGGCCGAATCGAAACGCGCCCGTAGCGACGCGCCGTCGCCGTCCAGGGCCCAAAGCACATGAATCCCCAGTTCGCACGCGCGACGATTACTTTATTCTTCGGTTTTGCCGCTCTTTATATCGCTTGGGGTTTTTTCGTACCGCTGATTATCGGCGCGGCCATCGCCTTATTGCTCCATCCCATTTTTGACTACCTGGTAGTCCGAAAGTCATGGCGTGCGGACTTATCGGCGGCGTTGGTCACGTTAGGGGTCACCGTGCTCTTCATCTTGCCGACCACGCTTTTGTCGATTCGAGGAGTGCGGTTTCTCACCGGCCGCTTCCAGCAGTGGAGGGACTCGCCTTTTTCCGATGCACCGGGCGCGGCGGCCACGTTTCCCGGTACGGATACGTCTTTTTTAGAGACGATTACCCGACTTCCGCTGGTCTCGGTTATTTTGGATCGAATCGCCGCCATCCTCCATATGGACCCGTACGAGGTGATGGAGTCGGCGGGAAATGTTGCGAAGAACCTCGGGGTAAAAGCCGCGGATCTGCTGACGAAGGCGGTTTCGTCGCTTCCGGCCGCCGGGATCGGGCTTTTTTTGATGGTGCTTGGGATTTACTTTTTCTTGGCCGACGGCACGCGAATCGTGCGGTTCTTTCGCGCGAATTCTTTTTTCCCGGCGGAGCAAACCGAGGAGATCTTTTTGCGTTTCAAGGGCCTCTGCCGGGCCGTACTTTTAGCAAGCTTGGTCTCGGGCCTAACCCAGTCGGCGATTTATTTTATCGGTGGGGCCATCGGTGGCGTCGGAAATTTGATCGTCCTCGCGTTTTCCGTGTTTATCGCGAGTTTCATCCCCGTCGTCGGCGCAGCGCCGCTTACGTTCGGTTTGGCGATCTATCTGATTTTTTCCGGCGACCGGTTTGGCGGTTTTTCGCTGTTGATTGCCGCGATGATCGCCTCGATTGCGGATAACTTCGTTCGTCCGATCGTGCTTCGGGGGGGGGCGAATCTCCATCCACTGATTGCGTTGATCGCTTTGTTCGGTGGATTACAGGTATTCGGGTTCGCGGGAGTCTTCATCGGGCCCATTTTCGCTGGCATGTTTTTCGTGTTTCTCGACGCCTACGTGGGTTCGCGTCAACCTCGTTAAACCTGTATCCGGTTGACGGAACCGATGCGCATTGTTTAGATCGTCGTAATGGCTAAAAAATCCGCTTCCATCACGACGAGCTCCACGGCTGAGTACTTCTCGAAGAACCTCCAACAAGTCGGGTTCTCGTCTCAAACAAAAGCCGTGCTGACGACTCTGAAAGAGGCGGTCGATAACTCGCTGGATGCGTGTGAGGAGCAGGAGATCCTGCCCGAGATCGAGATTTGGGTGGAGAAGCTCGGATCTGGGACGCTGAAGAATTCCGATCGTGTACGGATCCGCGTTCTCGATAACGGACCGGGGATCGAGGCGGAAGACGTGCCGAAGGTTTACGGGGAGTACCTGGCGTCTTCGAAGTTTGGCCGCGGCCGGTGTTCGCGCGGTCAGCAGGGGATCGGGATTTCGGCGGCTACGACCTGGGCGCAGTTAACCAATGCCAGCGGCGCGAAGGTCGTCACCAAGACGAAGAATATGCGTAAGGCCGTTTCCTGCACCGTCGAGGTCGACATTAAAAATAACCGGGGAGTGCTGAAGGATCGCCAGACGATCGATTGGGATCGCTCGCATGGAACCAGCGTCGAATTCGTGATCGACGGGCGGATCCAGCTAAATGGAGAAGCCGGACTCTTGAACTATCTGACCGGTACGGTCTTGGTGAACCCGCACCTGACTCTCCACCACAACCTTCAAACCGCGACGGGCGAAGAAGGCGGCAAAGAACTCGAACGGACCACGATCGAGCGCGTGACCACGGATCTGCCGGCCATCCCCGAAGCGACCGATCCGCATCCCCATACGATGAAGCTTGGGGAGTTCATCGCGCACTCCCATCTTTTCGGAAAAGTGAAAGTGGGGACTTGGCTGAAAAAAGGATTTTCCCGCGTGAACGAGGGAACGATCAAGGACCTAGTCGCCGCGGGCTTTAAGGCGTCCTTTTTCGAAAAAAACGTCGACGCCCTTTCAGACGTTGAATTCAAGGATCTCTACACGAAGTTCCAGAATCTCCAGCTGATCGGTACCTTGACCGTCGTGGAGAACGTGATGCT
>CAZAKW010000008.1:0-24090 GCA_964485835.1 uncultured Bacteriovoracaceae bacterium | reverse complement strand
ACCCGGTCCAATTCAAGACTCGCCCGCTCCACGTCCATCGCATGCCAATAAAGCTTTAACCCGTTATTCTTGATCTGCTTGGCCGTGTAATTGTCGATCGGAGTGCGTTCCGGGTCAAAGTCGCGGATCAAGGGCAAAACCTTGGACTCTTCCTGGATCGGTATTTTCGCTCCGTACTGAAACGCCTTACTGTAGAATCGAAGCACCGACAAAATCTCCGGATTCATCCCCTTGGACGCCCGAAGGGTCTTTACGTGATTCGGCTCAAGGTAAAACCGGATGATCCCCTCGGCAAGATCGTCTAGAAAAACGTTCTTCTTGGAGTCCCATGCCTTCACGTCCCGAACCACCGACTCGCCTCGCTCCGGATCGGTTAACTCAAGCAGTCCGGTGGAGTAAGAATCCGTGTGCTGGTTCTGAAAGTCCCATCCCAAAAGCGCGTCCTTGTGGCTTGCCTCTCCTCGCGTCCCGCGGTCGACACGTAAGAAGCGCACTTCCCAAACCGACTTTGCGCCCTGAAGGTGGCCAAACTTCGCCTGCATCACCGACTCTAATTCGTTCGCCGCCTTCTCGTGCGCCTCGGCCGTAGCTCCCGGCCCAAGATCGATCACAATATCCGCATCCTGCGTCGAGCGGTACACGTCGTAATAATCGTACTCAAACCGAGACTCGAAATACTTTGGAGGCTTACCTTGGCGCTTTAACTCTTCGTTCTCAAGATGTTGGCGTACGTAACTGCCGTACCCTACCGCCGTGCCTCCGGCCGCATAGATTTTAAATCCGTGCGTCTTGCCGTATTCCTGAAGAAACCGAAACTCTTCCACTCGGCTCCGCCGATCCCGGATCGCTTGCTCTAGCTCGCTTGCGGAAATTCTGAGTTCGTCGCTGGACGGAAACCGATTGATCGACCCTAGGCCTGGCTCGGGTACAGGAAAAGATAAAGACGCGGTTCCGCACCCGGTTCCGCTTAACGCAAAAAGGAGTCCTAGGAAAATTGGGATCGAACGAACCCTGTTCATCAAATACTCTTCGGCGAACCCTAAACTTCCCTTGAAGAAGTCCGATTTCGATAAAAAATCAACGTTAGCGCCAAAAAAATGGCTAAAATGCGGGCGGAACGACCGCGGCCGATCGGTCGGCAAGCGGCTACCCGTGAAAATCGGCGGAATTCCGGCTATGGTGGAGCTTACCCGTATGCTTACCTTCGACTTCCCGAGCCACCATCCTCATGAACTCGTCCTCTTCTTTTACCCCTCGCCGGGCCTTGATTGGTCGAATCCGAAAGCTCTCACCTTTACGACCGCTCGAAACAAGCTTCTGGGGATGCCGCGAGGGATTGGTCACGTTGCCGTTCTCGTACGCTCGCCCGAACGAACCGAATTAACGGGAATGACCCAGACAAATAAGAACGAAGGCCGGTCGGAGGTCCTCTTCGGTGGGTACGGCCTTGGAATCCTTCTCCACAATTTCGCCGGCGAAATGGAACAAGGCGACGCCCTTGTAAACGAACTCCTTCGAACCTCGAACCGCAAAGGAAAGCTCTCGTACCTTCGCGTGCTGGTGAACGATAAGGTCGCCCAACGACTCTTTACCTACATCGACGAATTTCAAGCAAAGAACTACGGCCGATACTACGGAATGCGCAATCGTCCCCTGTACGGAGAAGGAAGCGGGTGTTCAGCTTTCGCGGCGAGTTTCCTAGAAGTCGCCGGCCTCTTAAAAGACGAACATCGGAGCGCCTGGACCCGAACCTTCAACATTCCCCGCGAACTGATCGGTGGTCCGAGTACCGGAAAGAAAATTTCCGTATTGACGATGCTTCGGCAAGCAAACCGTTGGGCCCACGACCACGAACCCCACGAAAAAGGGTTCTTCTGGGACCCCGACCTTATGCATCGTTGGTTGGTGGAAACCTACGAGCAAGTCGCATCCAAGAGTGACTCCGCCTTAGCACGAGAAACGTGGAACCAAACAATCGGGATCCGGGTGGATGCACAGAATACCATCCCGCCAACGGGGAAGATCTTTCTTCACGAATGAATAAGCGGGTATTGCGCGACAACCTAAGAACAGGTTGGCGCGACGTTAGAATCGACCCCCGCCCCCCTTTTTCACGACCGTGATCCAATCTCGCACTTGTCGGTCTAAAAGCCCAAGCGACACCGTACCGTTGCCGATCACCGCGCCGTGGAATCCTCGAATACTAAAGAGCGGTCCCAACTCTTTCTCCGCGAGTCGCCGAAGTTCCAAAATTTTCAACTGCCCGACCTTGTACGAAAGTGCCTGGCCGGGCCAAACCGAGTACCGATTTACCTCGTTGCTGATGTCTTTTTCCGAACTCGCGAGATGATCGCGCATGTACCCCATGGCTTTCTCGCGGGACCACCCGAAGGCGTGGATTCCGGTATCGACAACGAGTCGAACCGCGCGAAGCATCTCGTCTTCTAAATGTCCGAAGTATTGCAGAGGTTCCTCATACATCCCCATCTCCCGCCCGAGATATTCGCTGTACAACGCCCATCCTTCAGCAAATGCGTTCGAGAAGAAAAGCTTCCGTCGGTATTCCGAAAGCTGGTCTTTCATCTCAAACTGAAGCGCGAGCTGGAAATGATGGCCCGGAACCGCTTCGTGGATCGACAACGTTTTCACCCGGTAAGTCGGCACGAGATTCAAATTCGCCGTATTCACGACGAACTTTCCGTAAGGAACGTTCTCCGTCGGGTTGTGATAGCTTGCCGCCGCGTCTTCCGGATTACTGGAGGAGACGATCCGGTAATCACTCCGGGGGATAAACTGGAAGTATTCGGGAATTTTCCGCGCGACTTCCGCTTTCACTTTCTCAAATGCCGCGAAGAGTTCACGCGAGGATTTGAAAGTGTATTTCGGATCTCGCTTCAGCGCCGCCTGGAACCGCTTCAAGCTGCCTTTGGAATTCAATTTTCGCTTGGTCGCCTCCATCTCCGCTTCGATCCGGGCGACCTCGCGAAGCCCCGTTTCGTGGAGCTCTTTGGGATCCAGCCGCAGATCGGTGCTTTCTTCGATCGCTTGGGCGTACCACTCTTTTCCGCGAGGCACGGACCCAATCCCAAAACCCTTCCGACAGCGCGGCGTGTATTCCTTCGTAAAGAAAGCGTGGAACTTCTTGAATCCGGGAAGGATTCGCTCCGAAACCATCTTCCGATAATCCTTCGCCAACCGTTCCCGATCGGCCTTCGGGAAGGATTTCGGCATGAAAAGAATGGGGCGGTAAAAAGGATGGCTCGTCACGCGGGCCTCGAGTCCGGCGCGGTAAGAATTCACGGCTCCCGCGGCGACGACGCAACTCAAAGTAACCCCCTCTTTCATCCCCCGCCGAAACGTTTCGATTTGGCGATCGACGTACGCCGGGAATCCTTCGGAGCGTTTCAAAAAATCGTCGTAGTGTTTCACCGAATCAAACGGAAAACTCGTTAATGCCTGGCTCGTATCGTCCAAGTAGGAATGCAATCGATTCGACATCTGATTGAATTCCAAAAGCTCCGAAGGAAAGTCGTAGCCTTTGATCGAGACGGTCACGTCTTCTTTGAAGAGTTCGTAAGTGCGCCGCTCTTCTTCCGATAGGCGATCCGGATTGATCTTCGCCAGGCGATCGATCGCGGATTGAATCAACGCCTTTTCCCGAGCCTTCAACTCGAGGCTTGGGTATTCTCCGAACTTGCCCAAGTCTTCTTCGACGTTGAAATAAGACGCATGGTACGGATCAAGTCGCTTCGCCGCCTCGGTATAATCGGAAATGACCGCATCCAGCTTCTTCGCTTCGCTCCCTCCCGGCGAGTTGGAGTGGGCGCAGGCGGATAGAAAAAAAACCAGACCTAGGCAGGCGACCGATTGTCTCATCCCCTAACTTTTCCAAGGATCGGGATCTTTATCAACCTCCACTTCGCGCCGGAAGGAGTGATCAAGCGCGGACGGCGAGACTCATCCCTTCGACACCCACTCCCATCCGCGTCTTCCGTCCTCTAGGGGCGCCCGTTCGAAGTCGAACTTCCCCGGATAGAGGATCTCCGCCAGGATCTCAAGCGCACCGACCGTCCGCGGTCCCGGACGATTGAAGTATTGATTTCCGTCCGCCAATGCGACTCTTCCTTCCCGAAAAGCCCGAAGGCCACGAAACTCCGGCCGAGCCGTCAAAACGGAGAGTTCTTGACGGGTGCGGGAGAGATCAAACCCACAAGGCGAAATCACGACCACATCGGGATCGGCCGCCACCAACTCCTCCATCGTCATCCAAGGGGAATGCTTTCCCGCTTCGCCGAAAAGATTTTCGCCCGCGGCCGCCGAGACAAGCTCCGGCATCCAATTCCCCGCCGCCATCAGCGGCTCAATCCATTCAATCAACGCGACTCGAGGAAACCGCCCTTCGCGTTCCTTTTCCACAATCCGATGGGAAATTCGGGTGATTGCCGAAATTCGTCCACGGAGCTCGGCGACCATTCGTTCGCCTTTGGCCTCCAATCCCAGTGCCAGCGCGACGCGCCGAATATCTGCGAAGATCTCCCCAAGCGAGTTGGGCGAAAGAGAAACGATCTTTCCGTCGAAACCGATTTGATCGCCGAGCGCCCGTTCGACGTCGGAAAGACTAACCGCGCAGACCTCGCACTGGGTTTGCGTCAGGATAACGTCGGGTTTGAGTTCCCGGATTTTCTCCCGGTCGACATCGTAGATCGAAAGGGCGTCGCGAAGCCGAGTCTTCACCTCCCGATCGATTTCCGCCGACGTCCCGCCGATGGGAAACGAAGGCCGCGTCACCTGCGGAAGCAGTCGAACGGATGGCGGAGTTTCACACTCGTGCGATCGTCCAACCAGCCATTCTTCGGCACCCAGCGCCGCCACGATTTCCGTAGCGGAAGCGATCAGCGACAAGATCCGCATGGTTAGTCTTCCTCCGGGGATTCACGGCCGGCCTTTGGGCGCACGTTAGCGTGATCGTAAGGACAGTGCCGACAGCCCGCCCCACAGCACGTCCCGCGCGCGAGATGATAGGCTTCGGTAAAGACCATCAAGCCGGATGGATCGAAGTAGTAGTGCACTCCCTCGACGAGGGTTTCAGGTAAAACCATCGCTTGGCAATCTCAAGCGGACCGAACCTTGTCAAACCCGCGCCAGAGGCGGATTGGGACGCGGATCGGTGGCCCGTGGGTTGCTTCCACGCGGGTATGGGTCGACCGAATTTTTATCACTCCCACCCTCGCCACGTTTCGAGCCTCACGGTTTTCGTGATGGCGGCACTCACCGCGCTCGCCCTCTTTTTCGCGCGTTCCGCGCATGGCGAAAAATCGATCTCCCGCGACGAATTCTTGACGAAGATTCACGACAACGAAGTTCGCGCCTTCGTCGAAGAAAACTTCCGCCTCGCCGAAGCCGGGCGGGCGACCCGCGCCGGACGCCACCTTCCAAACGCCGGCGAACGCATCCCCCCTTACGAAATAGAAGCCTATCCCCCGGGAAGCACCCGGCCGGTGATCGTGCGCATTTCCGAGAACGCGATCGCGATTGAGGTGATTGCCTGCCAAGCAAGTCACCACTATTCGGATTGCGAGACGACGCTTGCCGCAGTTGAGCCGCTTTAAAGCGTAACTCGCTTCGTCAATTGCGATTTACTCCTGACAATTCGCTTTGAGCCCGGAAGCCGATCCCGTAGATTCTGAATCTCAAAATCTATGAATTTTCAGGCTTGGATCCAGTCCCAGTTACCCGGTGTCTCCCTTAAGTCCGCAGATGCGGTGCTCGGCCTTACCGCCGAAGGCGCGACTCTTCCGTTTATCGCACGCTACCGAAAAGAGGCCACCGGCGGCCTCGACGAGGTACAGATCCAAAAAGTGATCGACGCCAAAGAGACGTGGGACACCGTCACCCAGCGGCAGAGGTTCATCGTCGGCGAGATCGAAAAACAAGGCAAACTCACGGACGAGCTCCGGGCGAAAATCCTGAGCACGTTCCAATCCAACCTGCTTGAAGACCTTTACCTCCCATACAAGGTAAAGAAAAAATCCAAAGCCACGCTCGCGCGCGAAGCCGGACTCCAACCGCTAGCGGATTGGGTTTGGGATTGCGGGCACGGGCTCGCCAAGCCCGAACCAGGCCAGACGCTCGACATCTGGGCATTTACGTTTCGAAACGAAGAAAAAGGATTCGTCGATTCCGAGAAGTGCATCCAGGGCGCGCAAGACATCCTCGTCGAGCGCCTCTCCGAACGCGCCGACCTGCGAATGGAGGTTCGTGAACGAATCTCCAAGGATGGATCGCTTAAAACCGCGAAAGCGGCGAAAGCGAAACCGAATTCCAAGTACGAGACCTATTTCGATTATCAAGAACCCCTTTCGGCGCTGATGCGCCCGGAGGCTTCCCACCGCTACCTCGCCATTCGGCGCGGGTGGATGGAAGAAGAACTTTCCATTTCGGTGGCGGGCCCGGTGAACGCCGAACCAGAAGCGTTCGAAAAAGAATTACTCCAAATCTTCGAAAACGAAGCTTATACGACAAGTGATCCCGCGGAATCTCCGGGCCACGACGTTTTAAAACGCGCGGCCAAGCTCGCTTTCAAAGCCCACGTCCTGCCGGCGATCGAAAACGAGATGCATAAGAAATTGAAGGACGTCGCAGATACGACGGCCATCGAGGTCTTCGCGGACAACGTGAAAAAACTCCTACTCGCGGCTCCCTTCGGTCCAAAAGCGGTCTTGGGCGTAGATCCCGGCATTCGTACGGGCTGCAAGCTCGCCGTCGTCTCCGACTCCGGAAAGTTTGTCGGCGACACCGTGATCCACCTCCAGACCGACGACGGCAAAGCGAAGGCGAAAGAACTTCTCAGCACGATCTTGAAAATGGGCGACATCCGCGCGATCGCCGTCGGGAACGGCACCGCGGGCCGCGAAACCGAGGCTTTCCTCCGTCAAACCGTCAAGGAAGCGGGTGTCGAGCTTCCGGTCGTCATGGTCAATGAAGCAGGAGCTTCCGTCTACTCGGCATCCGAAGTCGCGCGCGAAGAATTCCCGGAACTCGACGTGACGGTGCGGGGTGCGATCTCGATCGCTCGCCGATTGCAGGATCCTCTCGCCGAACTCGTGAAAATCGAACCCAAATCGATCGGCGTCGGACAGTACCAACACGACGTCTCTCCGAATAGCTTGAAGAAATCCCTCGAACTCGTGGTCGATAGCTGCGTGAACTCGGTCGGAGTCAACCTCAACACCGCTTCGAAGTACGTCCTTTCGCGGGTTTCCGGAATCGGGCCGGGGCTCGCGACGTCCATCATCGAATATCGCGGAAACAAAGGACTGTTCAAATCGCGCCAAGAACTCCTCGAAGTTTCACGCTTCTCCGGAAAAACCTTCGAACAAGCCGCGGGCTTCCTTCGCATCCCGGAATCGGAGCAGCCATTGGACAACACCGGAGTCCATCCCGAACGGTACGCCGACTTGGAAGCGGCGGCCGCGACGCTTGGAAAGTCCATCCGGGAGATCATGGGCGCCGAGGGCGTACGCGAGATCAAGGCTTCGAAAGAAATTTCGGTGCGCCTTCGCGAGAAGCTCGGCGAATTTACATTTGACGACGTCTTGAAAGAGCTTGAAAAACCCGGACGAGATCCGCGGGATGCTTTCGTTCCGTTTTCCTACCGCGACGATATTTTCGCCGTGAAAGACCTGGAACCGAATATGGTTTGCCCGGGAATCGTGACGAACGTGACGAATTTCGGTGCCTTCGTCGACATCGGCGTCCACCAAGACGGCCTCGTCCATATCTCTCAGCTTTCGAATACGTTCGTGAAAGACCCGCGCGACGTCGTCAGCCCGGGTGACCGGGTTACCGTGAAAGTCCTCGAGGTCAATAAAGAGAAAAACCAAATCTCGCTGACGATGAAAACCGACGGGGCCGCAGCCGCGAGGGCGGAACCCACCGAACGTGGCGAAAAGTCGGGAGACAAAGGGAAACGCGGAGGCCGATCTCGGCGTCCGGAACGCCCGCCACCGGCCGCGCCGATTGCGACTGGCACCGGCGTATCGATCAAACCGCGCACGGCTCCCGCACCCGGCGGAAAGTCTCCGATCACGGCGGGCTCTTCTGGAAACGGTCCACGCCCTGGCCGAAGCGGCGGAACGCCTCCGCAGCCGAAAGAACAGTTCAAGAACAACCCATTCGCGGCTTTAGCCGGGCTCAAGGGTACGTTGAAACGCTAGTTTCCGGGAGTGATCGATTTCTGCTTGAGCTCAATCAAGACGCGGTCACCGCTCACGAAATCCCGATCCGGGTCGATCGACACACTCCAGTTCGACCCGGGTGACGTTTGCAGGCGGTACTTTCCGCCCGGAGTCGCTTTCGTGAATCGATAAATTCCGTCCAATCCGAATCGAAATCGGGTCGCGCCGGCCCCCCCGGCCTCAGCGACCGTCATCTGGAAACTTCGACAGAGCTCGCGATTCTCCGTCGGATCGTCGGGGAGTCGAACGATGCATTCAAAAAGAATCGCGTCGCCGAGATCCACGTCTGCCGCCGCTTCGAGGCGCTCCTTGCGATTTCCAAGGGGTGGCGCGACTCGGGCTTTACGTTTTACGCGCACGGCGGGTGCGGGCGAAGGCGGGACCACGACGGGTTCGGGAGAGACACCCGGCGAAGATTCGACGCGCGCCTCGGATTCCTCGTGCTCAACCACGGCCGCCGATTTCTCAAGATCAATCGTCTTTTCCGTGGAACTGCATCCACCGACGAACGCCACTGAAAAAGCGGTCCAAAATAAAGCAGGAAAGGAGAGCCTTGGCATAGATGGATCGTAATGCGAAACCGGCGAAAACTCTATAGAGTGGGAAACAATGGCGACGCGAAAAGTCATTTCCATGACGACCTTTGAAAAACAAATTCGGCTGGCCTCTTGGAAGTCGAAACACCAAGGGTCCGCGTTACGGCATAACTTCCAACGATATGCACTGCTCTCGGTTCGCCCGCATCCCTTGCGGGCGCCCGGCCAGATCTTCGATTCGTTCTATCTTTGGCAGAGCCCCCTTTTCCGGCGCTCGCGGAAGATTTACCTGGACGGAGGCGGCGTATTGGAATCCCGCCTCGTGACGTCTGCTCGGAGTCTCTCCTCGGCGATTTTACTCGAAAATCGAATCCAGTACTCGCCGACGGAAGACGAACTCCTTTGGTGCGCGACTGACGACGAAGAGCGAAAATCGCCCGAACGATGCGAGGAGAACTTGCTTCGCACGATCACTTACTCGACGTCGCTCTTTCACGAACAAAGCCACCGCATTCTTTGGCAAACCTTGCCTGCGCCCGCCGACCTGGCCTTGGGCGCGCTTAGCCGTTATTTAAATTTCGTTGAGTCGTTGGTGGTGGGAATCGACATGGCCTTAGGCGACGAACTCGGACCGAAACTCTCCTCCCTGGGTTACCTCTCGGGAACACTCTACGATCCCGGAAGTCATGCCCGTTTCAAGACCTCACGCGAGCGCCGTAACTACCTCCACGTCGCCATCCGCACGACTTACCTCGCCCTCGAATTTTTCGAGAAACCGCGGATCCGAAAATTCCTTCGAGCAGAAATGCCCCAGTGGCTCCCTTCCGTTCGGCCCGAGGTGGCGGACCACGCGATCGCGCGAGCCTTGCGGCTAGATTCGGCTTTCGTACGGGTGACAAACCCCTTATGGCAGGAAAAACACCTGCCCGCGGTCGCCCGGCGCTTTCGCGGCCTACGCGGAAGCCTGGTCTTGGACCGAGATCCGGCAAATTGGACGGGGCCGTATCTGGCCATTGAGAAGACTTTCGATCGGCTCGGAATTTAAACGAGAAGTGTCAATATCAAGACGCCTTCGTTCGAAACGTTTCGTTCGTAGCTCGCTTTTGGTTTTTAGTTTTCGCGGGTTTTTGTCGATCCGATGTCCATGGTGGGTCCGAAAGATACATCCAGCTCCAGCCTCCTCCTCGAGGACCGGAATTCCCGGAAACGCTATCCGATCTCGGCCGGCGCTTCGTTTGGGCGCAGCGAAGCCGACCATCGGTTCGAAGAAGACTCGCAACTCAGCCGAAAACATTTTCGGGTCTGGGGAGAAAAAGGAAAGATCTATATCCGGGATATGGGGTCGAGAAACCGCACCCGTGTGAATGGCGCGCTCGTGCCGAGTCGAGAATCTTTGGAAATTTTTCCCGGTGACGAAATCACCGCCGGTAAACTCCGACTCCTTTTGAAAGATCTCGATCTGCCCGGAGGAGTTCTCCCACCGGAAAAGCGGATCAAACCCAAATCTCCGCGATCCGACGCGGGAGAACGAACTGGAATCGTCGCTCAATTACGAGGATTCTTCGGCTTCCGAAAATGGAAGCTCTCCACCGGATTCGTGGTCCTGGTGTCCTTGGGGCTGACGACCGCTCCGCACGCGAAAGATCTTCTTGAGTTCGACCTGGGCCGACCCCTTCCCCATTCCGGGACCGCGCTCGTCGTTTTCCTCGCCGGCGTACTTACGATTAGCTCAGTGCCCGTCTGGTTCTTTCACTACTGGATCACGCGGAGGATCTTACCCGCGGGTTGGAGTCGTTTCGGCGCCGGCATCGTCGCGATCGTCGCGATTTCACTCACCTCCAATACACTGCTGACGGCTTGGCATTACGAAAAAAAAATCATCGAAAATCGCGTCTTCACCGCTTGCATCGACCCTTCCACGCGTGGGGCGAATCGTTGCCACGAAACCTCGATTCAAATCGGAACAAACTGGGCGGAAGTTCCTTCGCACTATCGACGCGTTGCCGAGGCGTTCCGACGATCGTCGTTGGACCGTTTACCCGCAAATTCCGCCCCGCCCGGGACAACGGTAAGATAAACAGCAATCCCCAGTTAAAACGCAAAACCGCGCGAGGGTCGACGCGAAGATCAGTTAAACTGAGGGTGCATCCGAATCGGCTCGTCCAGCTCGGCGACCCGTGCTCCGCTGCGCTCCCATCGTCCTAACCATTCCGCACCCAACCAATTCCGGGGGCGCATCTGGCGGCTTGCCGCAATCGTGGTTTCGGTTTTCGGCCCTGTTCCGACTCCGCTTGCGACAAACCATCCGGCCGCAAGCAGTCGACCGCGGACGAGCGTGGAATTGGAGTAAGTGAAAAGCTCGCAATCGCGATCGGCGACTCGGCGATGGACTTGTCGAAAAGATTCCGTCTCCCAAAGCGGCGAATCAACCTTAAAGGAAAAGGGATCAAACAGAACCACGTCGGGAACCGCCGCGCTCTCGCCCGTACGTCGGAAGTCCCCTTCGATCAATTTCCATTCGATCCGCCCGCAGGCGGAAATCCACCGACCCTCACGAACGAGCGCAAAAGGCGCCGGGTGCTGGAGATAACGAAAGCGGTAGGGATGCATCGTCGCCAATCGGAAAGAATCGAGATCGCACTCAAAGCTTTCGATCCGAAACCAGGGCTTATCCGACGGCGTATCGGTGTCTGCCGATGGGAGGACCGCTTCGATCGCACCTAAAATCGCCATCGCGTTCGTCGCCGCCCCCATGCCCACGTCCCAAACCACCACCGGATCCAGTTCCTCGAGTCGGCGAGATTTCGCAGTCTCCGCAAGCGCCGCGAGATCAAGTTGGTCGACGTAGAGCCGGCGCGCCTCCTCGATCGGATCCGAAACGGAATGCATCACCTCGCCCGAAGAAATCTGCTGGATACTGGAAAACCCTTTGGCGTTTTCAAGGATTCGGTAATCCCCAAGTTCGCGCGGAAACTCCTTGCGCACTTTCGGCGGCTTGGGTCGTTTAATCGGATTCTCCAAGTCGTCCGCCGGAAGAATCAAGCGCCATTTCTCGTAATATTCCCGGAAGCGATCTTCAAAAATGGCGGTACGAATCTCTCGCATCATCCGGTGGTAGAAATAGAGATTGTGTTGACCGATTAAATTCCATCCCAAGATCTCCCGCGAGCGGATCAGGTGCTGGATATAAGCACGGTCGTAGCGAGCGCAAGTCGGGCAATCGCATTCGGGATCGATCGGGCCCTTTTGCATCCGGTAAATTCCGCGACGGAGAACCATCCGGCCCTTCGAGGTGAACGCCATCCCGTGCTGCGCAAATGCCGTAGGCAAGATGCAATCGAACATATCGACGCCCCGGTGGACCGCTTCGAGAAGATCAATCGGAGTACCGACTCCCATCAAATAGCGAGGCAAGTGCTTGGGCATATAAGGCGTCGTCACTTCGACGATCCGCTCTCGCTCTTCACGCCCTTCACCTACCGCCAGACCGCCGATGGCCATGCCGTCAAAGCCGTCGTCCCCGCGCCCGCCGCCCGCGATCAACTCGGAAAGATTTTCCGCGGATTCGCGACGAAGGTCTTCGTGGCAGGCGCCTTGGATAATTCCGAAAAGCGCCGAAGGGTGTTCGCCCCGGGCCGCAAGCGAACGCCGCGCCCAGCGGTGGGTTCGGTCCATCGCGCGAACCGCCTCCTTCTTATCCGAAGTCGAGTCGATGCACTCGTCGAGCACCATCATGATATCGGAGCGGATCGATTTTTGGGCCGCGATCGAGGCTTCGGGGCTTAAATGGATCGCCCGGCCGTCGATCGGGGACTTAAACCAAGCGCCCTCTTCCTTCATCTCCCGAAGTTTCGGCAGGCTAAAGATCTGGTAGCCGCCCGAATCCGTGAGCACCGCCCGGTCCCACTTCATAAACTCGTGGATGCCTCCGAAACTTTCGAGCACGTCGAGGCCGGGACGTTGGATTAAATGGTAAGTATTCGCGAGTAAAACCTGCGAGCCTGATTCCGCGAGCGTTTCCGTTTTTTGCGCACGCACCGTCGCGATCGTACCGACCGGCATAAAAAGCGGACCGATCACTTCGCCGTGCTGGGTCTCGAATCGGGACGCGCGCGCCCCCGAATCTTTCGCCGTCTTTTCAAGCTGGAACTTCAAGCGGGACATAAATTCGATCGTGCGATTAAGCGTTCCCTTCCGGCGTCGCGGCGGAAGAAGTCACGGCAGGAGCCGCCGGTAATTCGATCAATTTCCGTACGACGTAACTCGCGGCCGCCATACCGAAGGACGACGTAACAAAACCGGCCGAGCCCATGATGATATTGCGGTTATCACATTGAAAGAATTGATTATCGCCCTGCGGACAAACGCATTTGAAACCTTTGCCCCCGTCGTATTTCAACTCAACCGGCATGATCGGCGGCTCGGGGCTCCACACCGCCGGGATATTGAAGGCGCCCTTCGCCGGAAAACCGTATTGCTCACGTAGAATCCGACGAACGGAACGTGCAAGCGGATCAAACTCGGTTTTCGCGAGATCGACGACCTTGATTTGCGTGGGATCGAGTTTTCCGGACGAACCGGTCGAAGTCACGACCGGAATTCCGTTTGCCTGGCAATGGGCGAGGAGCATGCACTTAGGCGTGATGCTATCGATGGCGTCGACCACGAAATCAGGCCGACCGAGTTCGCCGCCGAAAATTTCGTCCCGGGAGTCGTGATTAAAGAAACGAAGCATCGGCGTGATCTTCGCCTGGGGATTGATCTTGGATAAACGCTCCGCCACGGCAGTCGCTTTCTGCTGGCCGACGGCGCCCTGAAGCGCGTGGAGCTGACGATTGAAATTCGTTACGCAGATCTCATCGAAATCGACGAGGGTCAATCGACCGACCCCCGAACGCGCGAGCATTTCCGCCGCCCACGAGCCTACGCCACCAAGGCCGATCACCATCACGTGCGAATCCATCAAACGCTTCATGGCCGCGTCGCCGACCAAGCGACCGATGCGATCGAACCGTCGGTGGAGTTTGTAATTCTCGAGTTCGGCGTCCGTCCAATTCGGGTCTACGGCAATGCGGTCAGAGTTCACGGGAGGTTTCCTTGACTAAAGATCGTTGGCGGAAAACGAAGCCGGCAGCCTGAAAATCCGTCGCAACGTACGCGTGGACTCGTCGAGCAAGTCTTCCGAATTTCCACCGCGAAGATTCGCGAGAGTTTCGGCGACCCGTCTTAGGCTCGTCAATCGATTCGGACCGCCCTCGCCGGCCGGCGGCTGGTCGGGGGCATCCGTCTCTATGACAAACTCCGTGGCCCTTAGCGTTACCACAGCGCGGCGGAGTTTTTCAAACGCCGTTCCGGAGTTTCGGGTGATCACCGGCGCCGAGATCGACGGAGTAAAGCCCAATGCTAGATAAGCTCGCGCCTGGTCGAGATCCCCGGAAAAGGAATGCACTAATCCTCGCCCACCGGGGAACAGCGCGTTGCGCCATTCTATTCTTTCCGCTTCCTCCCGAAGAATCTCGAGCGCCTGGGAATGGGCCCGGACGATGTGCAGAACAGCCGGAAGCCTGAACTCGGCGGCTAGCCGTAGATGCGCACGGAAAGAGCGCATCTGTTCCGGATGGGTGGAGAGGTTGAATCGAGGGTGGAAGTCGAGACCGGTCTCGCCGATACCAACGCACTCTCCCCGCGCGGCTTCAAGCTCTGAGCGCAAAAGCGATTCCGCCTCTTTCACCCGTTTCCCATCGGGAGCCTCCGACGCAAGTTTCGCGACCGTCCACGGATGGACGCCGAACGTGGGCCAGACGAAGCCCGGCCGGGAGCGAGCGATTTCTTTTTGCCGTGTCCAATCTTCCGGATCCACCCCGCCTAAGATAAATCCATAGATCCCGCTTTCGTTCGCGGCCGCGATCTCGTCGCCCAACCGCGAAGCCATTCTTGGATCGCTCAAGTGGGCGTGGGCATCAATCCATCGCCTCGAGTTCTTCGCTACGGAGCTCATGCTCGTAAGCTCGCATATTCGCGGTCTCTTTACACCTTTGTGTGTCGTTCGCGACACAGATGCGAGAAAGACCCCTCGCAGATCCTGACTACCGACTGGTTCCTGTACAGAGTGTCACGAAAAACCCCCGGGGTTTTCGCATACTTAGCGTGGCAAAAGCTGGCACTGGACTTGAACTACCTAGTCGTATGGGAACGCTACAACACACACTCAATACCACTTTAAAGATCACCGTCATGATCGCAGCCTTCGGCGGGATGTCTTCCGTCGCCGATGCCTCCAAGACCTCGAGCACGGTCCGCATTGCGCATGCAAAGCAACTTCTCGGGAATACCTACAATCGAAGCGCGGTACGCAACGGCGAATCGATCAAGGACGTTTCCGACTTTGTCGAGCGGATGACGAAAGAATGGTTGCCCGACGCTTACTCCACGAAAGCTCGTACCGTCGCCACGGCCATCATCCGCCAAGCGGAAGAGCACAGCTTTGATCCGATCTTTATCCTGGCCGTGATTCAAAACGAATCCATGTTCAACCCTTCGATGCGTGGAAATCACACCGAAATCGGATTGATGCAAATCAAGCCCACCACCGCGAAATGGGTCATCCAGAAACAAAAGCTCAAGATCAAGTACACGGGTGATAAAACCCTTTTGGATCCGGTGAAGAACATCAAAATCGGCGTCGCTTTCATGAGCATGCTTCGCGAGCAGTTCGAATCGCATAGCCCGCTCTACATCTCGGCGTACAATATGGGTGCCCGTCGCGTCCGCCAGATCGTCGCCGACGACCGCATGCCAAAAGACTACGTCCAAGCCGTGATGAAACGTTATGTCGCCATCTATGGCGCCTTCGGCGAAGAAAAGTCCGAGGATCTCGAAGTGATGACGAAACTCGCTTTGCAGCGGGTTCGCGAAGCCACTCGCGCAGTGGCTTCGAACTGACCCCCGTTTGCGGATATTAGTTCGGAAACATTTCCCGCAAGTAAGCGTTGATTGCGTCCGACTCGTAAAGCCACTCGTATCCGGTAGCGGCACTGGCTTTCGGAATACGCAGCGCGGGAACTTGGTCGAGTTTTCCACCTTCGACGAGTTCTCGAGCCGCGGTGGGATCTTTTCCAATATCCCGAAGTCCGATTTTTAGATTCTGACGACGGATCTGGCGGCGAACTTTCACGCAAAACGGACACGCTTCGAGTTGAAAAAGGACAAGATGCTTCGTCGCATCATCCATTACGGCCTGCTGCTCCGTAGAGCGTTCCATCGGAGTTGGAGAAGTCCATTTATCCCAGGATAGTACGAGGAAACCGAGAATCTTTCGAATTAAGCTCATGCCTCTGTTTACACCGAGTTGAGAACAGACCGTCAATTTTTTCGCGCCCCGCCTAGACGGTTTTTCGCTTCGCAGTTAGCCTCACAAACGATTAGCGAAAACGATAACTCATGATGAGACACGCTACTCGACTCGTAGTTAACAGGGGGAATAATGAAATCATCGGTAAAAGCAGTACTGTTCTCGGCAGTGTTCGCGCTTGGCTTTACTGCGTTCGGTTCGAACGCATCGGCTTGTTCGGTTGACGGCAAGGAAGGTTTCCTACCAAAGAACGACCTCTACATCCCGGTTCGCAAACTGGTCCGCGACCGTGACGGCAATCCCGTCGGTGGCGGCATCACTGAAAAAGAATTCAACGGCGTCATCGACGCGGTGGAAAAGATTTACGCTCCGGTCGTCAAGGAACTCGGCGGGGAACTCCAAATCGAACGGAACTGGACGGACGGTACCGTTAACGCCTACGCTTCGCGCCAGGGCAAAACCTGGACCGTGGCGATGTTCGGCGGTCTTGCCCGCCATAAAGAAACGACGATCGACGGCTTCATGCTCGTGGTTTGCCACGAACTCGGCCATCACATCGGCGGCGCACCGAAATACAAGCGCGGTCGCCAGGACGAATGGGCCTCGAACGAAGGTGAATCCGATTACTTCGCGACGCTGAAATGCGCTCGCCGTGTTCTCTATAATGCAGAGAACGTCGAAGAACTTGGATTCCTCGAAGTTCCTGCCCCTGTGAAAGAGAACTGCGACGCCCAATTCCCAAAAGATCCTGAAGACGCGGCTATTTGCGTTCGTTCTGCCCTCGGCGGAAAAGCGCTGGCCCGCCTCCTGGGCTCTTTAGGTGGCAGCCGCATGCCGGAATTCGATACCCCGGACCCTTCGAAAGTATCGGAAACCAAGGATGCCCATCCAGCGGCTCAGTGCCGCTTGGACACTTACTATAGCGGCGGTCTCTGCGACAAAGACCTGCGCGAAGAAGTCAGCCAAGTCGACCCGATTCCTGGGACATGCACCCAGGAAAAAGGCTTCAAAATGGGTTATCGGCCACGGTGCTGGTACGCTCCCGGCAAAGAAAACGTCACTTACGAAATTCGTAAGGGTGCGAAACCTGCCGACGAAGGCGTGAAATACTGGTAAGCCAGCGCCCCGTTTAGAACTTAAAAGGCCCGTCGGCGCTTTCGCCGGCGGGCCTTTTTTATTGGGAATCATCGGCTCGATTACCGTGCTCGAACGACGGAGTTAAAGGACGTGAACATATCCCGGTCTCCGTCCCCACCCCCATCGATGATGAAGTCCAAAAACTGCTGCGCGGATTCGATCATCTCGCGCATTCCCGCGAGTTTGGTGGGCGAGACCCGCATCGCGGTGATCACGCCGGAGGTTGATTTAGAAAGCTTCTCGGCTTCGAGCGCGACTTGAGTCATCAATTTCCGTTCACGAAGCTTGAGCACCCCGAGAATCACTTCCGTCACATCCGGATTCGCATCGTAAAGCACCGTGCGCCCCCGTCCGCGGGCGACTTCGCGAATGACACGGTACTCGAGAAGATCGTGGATCGAAAAACTAACGAGCGCTTTGGAGACCTTAAGCCGCTTTACCAGCGTCGTCGCGTCGAGAGGAATTTCCGAAAGATAGAGATGGGCCCAGATCTTCCCGTGGATGCGCTTAAAGCCCCAATACTGGATGAATTCGCCTATTTTTTCGGCTAAATCGTCTAACTCTGGGTGGTTGGTGACTTTACGTTTCGCCGTCGAAACACGCATGAAAACCTCCGGGTTGATCGCTCGCTCGGCCGCGCCCCGGGATATACACCGACGAGGCGACTTGAAGTACAAGAAATCTTGAATTTAATCCGAGATTGGGGCGGAGGGGCGGCCGCCCCGCGCACCGGCGATGGAAAAGGAATCAATGGCGGCCTGGGGCACTCCCCCTCGCACCTGGGAGGTCGGCATAAGCCCGCGGGCCCATAACATCCGGTCGATCTTAATTCGGAAGTATTCCAGTAATCGTTCCTGCATCTCTTCGCCTTCCAGCACCCCCAGCGCCCGGGCGATCGCCTCGAAAGTCGAAACACACTCGGGCCGCGGCGCCGTACGAAGACGGTACTCCGACGGCGGGCCCGGCGGGAGGCGAACGGTTTCTACGTCTTCAAGTCCGGGCGTTCGTTTCGCCGCTTTCGCGCCTTGGCGCCAGTTTCCGTCGGGTACGATCAAAACGATCTTCTTTCCTTCGCGATCTGCCCGCGCTTGATGCGAGGGACCGAGTTCGACCGACTCTTCGGAAGGATACAAAAGAAGCGGCAAGAGTCCCGAGTCGTTTCGTAAGTCCAAAGCATCGACCGGCGCGTTCTGGATTCCACGGACTCGGACTTCACAGTGGGTCAGCGCAAGCTCCGCAAGCCGCGCCGTATTCGTCGTCAGCGAAAGTTCTCGAAAATGCATCAAGACCACGACCCGGGTCCGCGAGGCCAATCTCGGGGCGAGAGCGCAGATGCACAACGGGCGGAAGATTTGGCAACGGTCGCAGCGATCCGGAGAGTGATTGCGGGACACGGGCGCCTTCCTTTCAAAAAGCCAGGGTCAGGTCGGCGTAGACGCTGCGGTAGTCGCGGAGCGCGCCAAGCGTCTTTTCCGCCGGACCGCCGTAATAATCAAGCCCAAGCGATGCGTTTAACGAATCCGCGATTTTTCGACGCGCTTTCGGGCGCAAAACGAAATCTCCACCGATGAAATTCCCTAAAACGCCAAGCTCAAACGTCCATCCCTGTTCCAAGGTATAGGCGGCCAGGAGAGTCGTTCCGAACTCCGTTTTGTCTTGGTAATTGTGGATGAGGGCGTTCGCTTGCCCCACTCCTCGGCCAATTGCCGTCTCCACCGGATTTGCGCCGACGAAGCTCCCGGGATCCCGAAGCGAGGGATGCACTCGGTAAAGGCCTTGGAGAATCAGCCGAAGCGAGTCGCCTGAGTCGCCGGTAAACGCTCGCTCCACTCCTAAAACCACGTCGGTATGATTCGGTTCGGTCAAAGCGTGTCCGGCTCGTCCGCCTTTTCCGACGCCGTAAAAGTAGGTGGCGGCTTCCCCGCGCAGCACGAAATCGCTAAATGTCACCGAGAAGTCGGTGCCCATTGCCCGCATTTTTTCGTACGAAAGCACCACGCGGTTTCCCGTCCAAATAAACTGCCCAAAATGCATGCGCCCATCGAACGCGGAAATCGAAACGTCCCATCCTGGTGCGAGGTAAGCGGCCTTGAATGCAAACTCCTGGTGGTCCTGAAACCACGCGGGTGGATCGGGCCTAGTTTGGACGTCGATTCCCGTGGGCACGGCGGACGCGGGAATGAGCATCTCGGTTTGAGGATAGCGGGCAGAATAGGCAAACGTGAATTCAAGCGGCGACACTCCGGCCTGCGGGACCCAACTCGCGCGCAGTCCGGGCGCGCCCCGGCGCCGAATTTCGTCGTGGATTGAAAGGAAAGTAAGGTCCTTGGCGAGGAGGAAGTCGGTTGGATTGACGGCGTCTGATCGTCCCCACGGCGTTACGATTTGGCCGAGTCTGATTTCAAATCCGCGGTGCGCATGTCCCGCCCAGGCTTCTTGGACTGAACCCCGAAAAACGAACGCCGATCCGTGGTCGAGCGATCGTCGAAAAGCGGAACCGCGCAGCGCGAGCTTTCCGAAGCTGTTCTCCCCGAAGGTAGGGGTGGCCACGCCGTAAACGGTTGCGCCGGACTGAAGGGTGCCTGTGCCCGCCGTTCGCGCGGGACCGATCGATTCGTGATGGTCGAGGATCGCCTTGCCGGAGATCCACTCGGGAAAGGAACCTTCCGCGCGCGCAAACTCGACGCCGGCGCCAAACTCGATCGCCGTAAAGAGAAAGGCCGCTGCTCGGAAAAGCGAGCCCACGATCAGCGCGCGCCCTTCGCGAGCGTTTGTTGAGTGAAAAATCCTGGATCCAATTTCAAATCGATTTTCACGTCCGAAAACTCAAGCAAGGTTTCTCCGCCCGACTTCGCCGCCGAGACTTCAATTTTTTTGGTGAACCACTTTCCGTTCGAAAGTTTTTCGATAGTCGAGAGGCGAATCGTCTTTACCCGCTCTCCCTTGGAGTCGTAATTTTCGTTTTGGACGATCATAAAATTATCGGGCCGCACCCACGCGATCCCTTTGGCATAACCCACCCGTTCTTGGATCGCGGGAGTCGCGGGAATCCCTTCGACGCGGTAACACTGGACGGAGGTATCGCCTGGGCAAGGCTCCTGGCCCTTGAGGGTGTGCCGGTAATCGTCCACGTGGGGCGTGGTGATATCGGAGTAGCTCAAGTTAGAGCCCATAAAGCTTGCGCTTTGTTGCGAGCGCTCCAGCCTTCGCACCTTTTGGTAGGCGGGAAGATAGAGCAGGATATCGTTTTCGCCCTTTGGATTCTCGAGAAAAAGGATCGCCTCGTTCTTCACTTCGGCCGGCGCGTGGAACCGAGTCAACGACTGAAAATGAATCCCGTCGTCTTTCAACTTCCGCCAGAGGGTGAAGGTTTTTTCTTTCTTTTCCGCGCCCGCGGTCTTCTTCGTTTCGAGTCGCGCCTTGGCCGAGAAGGTCGGAACTCTGCGTGCCTCTTCGTGCCGAGCCATGATTTCACGACCGTCGAGGGCATTGGCGTTGGCGGCAACAACGGCGGAACTAAAAACCGCAATTAGACACAGGAAGAAAGGACGCATGGGCGAAACTCCTTGGGAAGGTGGTGACGGGCTCTAAAGCCAAAGTCTACCTTCCGGCGGTTTACCATGCGTTTCAAGAGTCGATGGAGGGGGCCGGAAAAAAATCGGACCCGGGAATCGATCGAAAAATCCAAATCTGCCCATGCAAAGGCTCTTCCCCAGTGACTGACAGGTATGCGATCGATAGACGGCGCAACCGGAAACATGGGTAACATTTTTCTTGACGCTATTTCGCACGCGATAGAATTCCTTATGGAGGTCAAACGGCTGGGATTTTGTTTTTTAGACGGAAAATCTCGAAAGCAATTCTTAGCGGGGAATTCTGCACGTTTGGATTCGTTTTAGCATTCGGTTACGTGTGTGGGTCTCCACCGTTTAAAAACTCCCGTGTTACGGTGCTCGGATGAATTTGAAAAATTTGTCGGCTCGGGAACTTCACGAAAAATTACTGGGCCTGGTCGGCGACGAGCGAAGGCTTGCGTTAATAGTGCTTGGACATCTTCGTGAGGTGGAGGCTCGGAGGCTTTATGCCGAGCGCGGGCATAGTTCGCTTTTTGATTATTGCGTCTCGGAATTGAAGTATTCCGAAGCGGCCGCCATGCGACGGATCTCGGCGATGCGAGCGTTGAAAGTACTGCCCGAGCTTAAAGAGCAGGTCGAAAGCGGAGAACTAAAAGTAACCCAGCTTGCCGCTCTCCAAAGCTTTGTTCGGATGGAGGCTAAAGCGGGAAAGACCTACTCGGTCCCGGAGACAAGGGCACTTTTTCAAGCCGCCTGCGGCAAGTCCACGCGGGAGACGGAAAAGCTGCTCGCCGAGAAAAATCCTGAGTATTTGAATCGGGAGAAGGTTCGGGTTGTGAACGCCACCCAAACACAGTTGTCGTTCACGGCTGACGATGCACTCATGCAGGAAATCCAAGCCGTGCGCGATCGCTTCGCGCATCAGTTACCGGTCGCGGCGACGCTTGCGGAAGTGGTGCGCTTTATGGCGAAGTCGACCTTACTTTCGGCGCCGGAAAAGCGGAGCGTTAGAAAACAAGCTTCTCAAGCGCGGTCGGGAGAAAAACAGAGCGCTCTGCCTTTAAAAAAGCCAAGTTTAGAGGACGAGAACAAGAAAGCAAAACCACCGCAAGCTCACTCTTCGGCGTCGGCAGTACGAGCAGACACCATTCCGGCGCCGGCACCTCGTTCCCGAATTATCCCCGCAGCCGTAAAACGCGCCATTTGGAAGCGTGACGAAGGCCGCTGCCAATTCGTATCGCGAGTCACGGGCAGGAAGTGCCTTTCCCGTCATCGTATTCAATGCGACCACATCGCCGCCTTCGCCCTTGGCGGAAGTTCGACCGACCCCGACAACCTTCGGTTGCTTTGTTTCTCACACGACCAGTACGAAGCGCGAAGGGTGTTTGGGGACCGGAAAGGCGGCAGAGCCACACGTGCGGATGCCATATTCAGTACGGCGACAGCTTCATCGTCGCAATTCCAATCGCCTAGAAATATTGGCGCTCAGGATTAGTGTCGAGTGCTCGCCCATTCTATAGTCAACCATGCAGAATTTGCGCTGAAGCTTAGGGTTTCACTTCCGGCGCCGGAAGTGCGTTCTGGCCCCGAATTCCTTACCTTTCGTGCGCGAGGTACTAAGCAGAACTTAGGCGCTTAGTGTGAAGCAACCTCAACGATTCCGTAAAGGACTGCGCGAAATTTTCCTCTTAAGTGAACAGATGAATTTCTGATTGGGGATTTCCCCGCGAAAAAAAGCCGCCATAATTTCAGCTTCGGCTTCAGAATTCAGATCAAACCCAACAAGATCGCGCCAGCTAGGGCAAGGCCACCCGAAGCCGTTATAGAGTTCGGAGAAAATGAACGCCATAGCATGGGAGCGGGTATCGGTGTTAAACCGGTGAGTGATTTGTCCACTGGTTAGAAACTGCACCTGACCGCTTGTATGGATATACTGGATTTGTTCTGGGGCTCTTTCAGCCCACCATGTCGACTCAATTGCTCCTGTTTCATCAAGCAAGGAAACATCGAGGTCCTGCGCGAGCAAACCGGAACGAGCGACGAAATTGATGAACAAACTCTTGTTGCCTTCGATCGGTAGTATGGTGGACTGAACAACGCCTCCATGACTCATGCTCTTACCCCCGCTCAACGGGATGATGTGATTATTCGAGTCGATGCTACGGAATGCGATCTTTTCGTCATCGAGGCCAGCGAGATAGACAAGACCCGTCTGGAAATTACGGGCATCCAAAGGAGTTCGCGTCGCTGTCGGCGCCTGGAAATATGTTCTATCGTGCGCTAATTTGTCCAAAGTTCGAACCTTCCCCGTCGATGGGTTGAGCTGGAGCAAGTGGGAACTCGAACCATCCGATCCGGCTCCATAGAGTTTCCCCTGCTTCGCTTGGATCGACCAGATACGGAACGAAGAATCTAAACCAATCACACTGGACTTGCCGTTTCGTTCTAGGCGATGAATTTTCCCTCCGCCTACCACGTAGAAATTGCCGGCATAAAATGTCCCATCAAAAAATGGGCTTCCAGAACCCCAGACTTCGCCGGATAGATTATCGAAAAGGATCGCTTCGTCTGTTTCAAGAAATAAGATAGGCACGACGGTGCGACTTACATAACTTCCATCTGCTCCATTGTACTTAAGCTGGGCGACGGTCAGAAAGCATCTTCCAACATTTAGCACTGAGAACTCCGATCGGTCGTTCGGATCAAGAACGCCGACACTAGGAAGGAGCTTTCCGGTTTTGGCTGAATAAATCTTGAACTCGCTCTTAAAGTCACCATCCATTCGGAAAACTTTAACGTGCTCGCGAGGGTCGTTCACGGTTTCTTGCCTCAGGACCGGATGCCTCCAAGCCTTTGATTCGAATACTTCGACTTTGACTCCCGGGCCAAAGCACTTAGTGGAGTCAGTAAAGCTGAATTCTTCGGTGTCCGCCGGAGTGAGCGCTGCAATTGCTTCGTCCTTCGCGCATGCTGGTAAAAGCAAAAAACCTACGAGGCCAACGAAAACCGAAAAATACTTTGCCATCTCTATCACCCCAAGTTTTGGCGATACACTGATGCTACTTAAACTGCAAACCGAGATAGTCCCAAAGCGTGCGGGGCCGTGCAGCGAAGACCAATGTCATCAGCGCCACCGCTGCTCGCAATCCCTTCGCATTCGATCGACTGGCACCGCATCCAGAATTGCGAGGTAGAAGGTGCAAACCTTGATTCGATCCCGGTTGTTACATATGCGGCGCGCAATGCTTACAGGC
>CAZAKW010000007.1:0-24683 GCA_964485835.1 uncultured Bacteriovoracaceae bacterium | reverse complement strand
ATCAGCTTCAAGAGATCGTCCAGGTGGTGCGTCTCGGCGATGTAAGTCGCGCTGGACACGAAGTTACGCACGCTCTGGTTGGGATCCGGAGCGTGGAAAAGATCCGCGACTTCGAGGACACCGACGATATTGTCGATCCTGCCGGAATAAATCGGCATGCGAGAATGGCGATGGATTTTGAATCGCTCTAACGCTTCGCGGATCGAGGCATGTTCCTCGATCGCTTCGACTTTGATCAAAGGGATCAGGATGTGTTTGGCCTCGGTGCCACGAAAATCGAAGATCCGGCGGATCATACGTTTTTGGCTTACGCCGAGTTCGCTTTCCCGCTTCCCGTACCCAAGCACGGAGAGAACCTCGTCACGGCCCGAATGCGCTTTTCCGGTGAGGAGGATTTCCAAGGGTCGGAGGGCGCGGGCCAGGATCTCCGTATAGACGGAGATCGTCTTCGTCATCGGGTAAAGAATGTAATAGACGAAGTAAACCGGATAGACGACTACAGGGGCCAAACGCGTGGCGTACTTCTGATAAATCGTTTTGGGGAGAAATTCTCCGAAAATGACGACCAGCGGGGACGCGAGGAGGATTGCAATCCATTCCGAGCCCGGCCCGTATCGCGTCTCCACCCAACGCGCGCAGATCGCCGAAATCACGATCACGCAAATGGCGGTCACGACGAGTGTCGAGGTGAGAATCCGTTCGGGATGGAGACCCAGTTGGAGGGCGAGTCGGGCCCCGTGCGAACCGCGGCTCGCTTTGGATTTTAAGGCGATCTTATCCGCGGAAAGCAGGGCGATTTCGCTACCGGAGAAAAGTCCTTCCAGCAGGATCAAAGGCCCGACGAAAGCGGCGACCGCGGCCCCGGTCAATTCGATCATCGGAGGGGATCTCCAAGCAAATCGTCGTCGTGATCGTCAACTAATAGCTCGTCAAGCAAAGCTTCCAGAACGTCGCTCATCGTCGCAACCCCGATTGGAATTCCCCGTTCGCCGGTGATTACGGCGAGATGGGTGCGTTGGCGTTTCATTTTCCGGAAGAGCGAGTTGAGCTGCGTGGAGGCGCTCACGACGAAGGGTTTCCACATCAATTCCGAAATCGGGGTCGATGGATCCATCCGTTCGTGGCGGGCCAGCAATAGGTCCTTTGAATAGAGGAGTCCTACGATTTCAGAGCGGGTCTTCCCGTATACGGGAATCCTCGAGTACCGTTGTCCAGCCGCCCCTTCTTGCATTGACGCAAGCGCCTGTTGCAAGGTCGCGATCTGGGGAAGCATGAAGACGCGGGAAAGGGGCGTGGTGACTTCGCTGACGAGGGTGTCATCGAGATCGAAAACATTTCGAATCAACCCCAGTTCGGTGCTTTGAATAGTCCCTTCCTTTTGTGCTTCTTCAACTAGGTTGAGGAAATCCTCCTCGCGCAATTTCGCGGAACCGGAAATCAAGGGGCCTTCGCCGCGCACCCCCGGCATCAATTTTTTTATCGCGATCTCGACGATTCGGACCGCGAAACGGATCGGCCACATCAAATGATAAAGGAGGAGTAAAGGCCGGGAGCTTGCCGCGGCAGCCAGGGTATTGACCCGAGCGGCGACGACCTTCGGCGTGATCTCGCAAAGGAGAAGAAGAATGGGGGAGGTAACCAGAACTCCCAATGCGACGTCGATCAACCATGGGGGAAAGCTTGCCAGCGGTCCGTTGGCGAGAAAGGTCAACCAGGGATGGTCGTGCGCGCCCGAGACGGCGCCCGCGATCATCGTCGAGATGGCGATGTTGACCACCTCGTTAGAGACGAGAATCGCGGCGAGCAGGCCCGCGGGATCGGCGAGGAGTTTTCGGATCGTCCGATGGGAAGGTTTGAAGCGATCGCGCAAAGTCTTGAGCTGGATTTTCGATAACGAAAAAATCGCGACCTCGGAGCCGTTTAGGAACCCCGAGATCGCGATCAAAAGAAGGACTAAGAGCGTGGTGAAGGTGTCCACTTGCGGAACCTAAGACTAAGCGGAGTCGCGCCCTTTCGCGGCTGCCGCTGCTGCAGCTCCGCCCATACGGCGGCGGGAGCTCGACTTCGTCTTGGTTTCGTTTTTACCATCAACGGCGCCTTTGAGTTTGTGGGTGAGGGCGATCTCGAGAACTTCGTCGATCGTCCGCACGGGCACGAAGGTTAGCTGTTCGCGGAATTCCGGCGGGATATCCTCGAGGTCTTTCTTATTCTTCTCGGGGATGATCACCGTCTTGATTCCGTGGCGCATGGCCGCGAGGGCTTTCTCTTTCAAGCCACCGATCGGGAGGACCCGGCCGGTAAGCGTGATTTCGCCAGTCATCGCGACGTCCTTGTGGATCGGAATCCCAGTCAGCCGCGAGATAATCGCGGTCGCCATCGTGATTCCGGCCGAAGGCCCGTCTTTAGGAATTCCGCCCTGAGGGTAGTGCACGTGGATATCGGTATTGGCGAGGACGTCCTCGTCGAGACCGAAGTCCTTCGCTCTCCACCGAATCAGGCCGAGGGCCGCATGGGCCGATTCCTTCATCACGTCGCCGAGCTGGCCGGTGAGCGTGATGTTGCCTTTGCCTTTGATGGCGGTCGTTTCGACGTAGAGAATCTCTCCGCCGACAGCCGTCCAAGCCAATCCCGTCGCGATACCGACCTCGTCGCTTTCTTGCTCTTCTTCACGAGAAAAAGGCGCTGGGCCGAGGAGTTTTGCGACCGTCGCCGCATCGATCAAGGTTTTCTCGGTTTTTCCCTCGGCCACCAGACGTGCGGTCTTCCGGCAGAGAGTTCCGATTTGGCGCTCGAGATTCCGGAGTCCGGCCTCGCGAGTGTAACCCTGGATCGCGGCGCGAACGCCTTCGTCGGTGAATTCGATCTGGCTGTCGGTCAATCCGTTTTCGCCGATCTGTTTCGGTACGGTATATTTCTTTCCGATAAAGAACTTCTCTTCTTCGGTGTAGCCCGGAATCGTGATCACTTCCATCCGATCGCGGAGCGCCGAAGGGATGTTGTCGAGCACGTTGCAAGTCGCGATGAAGAGAACGTTGGAAAGATCCAGCGGCACGTTCAAGTAATGGTCCCGAAACGTGTTGTTTTGTTCCGGATCCAGCACTTCAAGAAGCGCCGAAGCGGGATCACCGCGGAAGTCGTTACCGAGCTTGTCGATTTCGTCGAGAACGAAGATCGGGTTGTTGGTGCCCGCCTGTTTCATCCCTTGCACAATGCGGCCGGGAAGCGCGCCGACGTAGGTTCGGCGGTGACCGCGGATTTCCGCTTCGTCCTTCACTCCGCCCAACGAGATGCGAACGAATTCGCGACCCATGGACCGGGCGATCGAACGACCCAAGCTCGTTTTACCAACGCCGGGAGGTCCGGATAGGCAAAGGATCGGGCCTTTCATCTTGTCTTTGAGTTTACGGACGGCCAAGTACTCGAGAATGCGTTCTTTCACTTTGTCGAGATTATGGTGGTCGTCGTCGAGAATCGCCTTCGCGTGCTTGAGTTCGAGGTTGTCCTTGGATTGTTTCTGCCAAGGGGTTTCCAGGAGCCAGTCGATGTAGGAGCGAAGCATCGAGGCCTCGGAGGCATCGGGATGCATGCGCTCGAGGCGGCCCAGTTGCTTGATCGCTTCCGCTTCCACCTCGGGAGGCATCATGCACTTCGCGACTTTTTCGCGGAGTTCATTGATCTCCTCGGACTTCGAATCGCCATCGCCGAGCTCGCTTTTGATCGCGCGCATCTGTTCCCGAAGGAAGTATTCCTTTTGTGACTTCTGCATCTCGTCTTTCGCCTGAGAGCGGATCTTGGCTTGCAAGGTCAAGACTTCGATCTCGCGGACGAGTGATTCGTGAATTTTCGCAAGTCGTTCGTAGGCGTCCGGAGTTTCCAGAATGTTCTGCGCTTCCGAGACTTTCAGTCCGAGATTCGACGCAACCAGATCCGCCATGCGGCCTGGATCGGTGATGTCGTCGAGCACCATCAAAATGTCCGGAGCGAGGGATTTTCCGAGGGCGATCACGCGCTCGAGTTGTTCGCGCACGGTACGCATCAAGGCTTCGGCTTCCGATTGACGGGGGCTGAGCGGCTCTTGCACGCGTTCGATCGCGACTTCGTAGAACGGATCGCGGGATTTGAATTCGTTGATCTTCGCTTTGCAAAGCCCTTGGGTCAGGATCTTAATCCGTCCATCGGGGAGTTTGCGCATCCGCATGATCATCGCGACGGTCCCCGTCTGATAGATTCCTTCGGGGCTTGGATGTTCATCGCTGATGTCTTTTTGCGAAGCGAGCAGAATTAAGCGGTCCGAACGGGATAGCGCTTCCTCCACTGCTTTAATCGAAGAATCCCTGCCCACGAAGAGCGGGATGATCATATACGGGAACACGACTATATCACGCACAGGTAGCATCGGGAGTGCGCTAGGGATTTCCACTTGTTCACCGTCGTAGTTGGTTACCATTCTCTGAGTTCCTCTTTGAGTTGACTAGCTCCAAAGAATGGTTCGGCTCGGCTGCGGGAACTCTTTAGGGAGAGTTAGCGAAAATTTCGTGGGATATCGCGTAAATACCGGGGAAATTGACGGAGATTCGGCCGAAGAAAAACCTCAAGTCGGACGTAGGACCGGCCGAGCATCGGAGTTTTCGCCAAACGATTGGCGAAAAAATTCACATGCTCTCTCTATAAGGGAGAGCAGGGGGTCAGAGTAGCGGGAGCTGGGCCCATTCAAGATCGAGCACCCAACGATCGCCCATCCGCGAAACTTGGAGGACTTGTGTCTGGATTTTCGTCGAACGGTCGTTCGCCTCGTCGAGCAGATCCAGTAAGGCGGTCGCGCCTTTTTGGATCGGCGTGCTTTGGCTCGGCGTGGAAACGAATTTCCCTCCGCGTGCGTGGGCTTGGGTCACTTCACCGCCGATGGTGAGGCGGTTATCGAAGAGGACTGCACAGAATGTTTTTTCGCTCGTTTTGATGTCCGCGCCCGCGAAAGGGGACTTCGCGGCGACGGGCGCAGATCGATTGGTTGCGGGCGATACTTTGGTCTCCGCACCCGGAACTTGGGTTTGCGTTCGTTCCTCCGGCAGCGGGGGAGGTGATGCTAGGTTCCGTGGCACTGGCGACCAGTCAGGAGATTGCCCGTCCCACATCCATTCGAAGCGATAAAACTCACCTGAGCGTTTCATCGCTTCAATTTGATTCGCGTCGAAAGGTCCGGAGACTTTTCCTTCTTTAGCCAGGAAGACTTGTGATTCCATTTTAGTTGTTCCTACTTCCTATTCTGACCAAAGCCGGTTAACTTTGGAATAAATATGATGAAACGCGAACACTCTGTTCTTTCCATTTCCCCTCTCGTCATTTTTTTGACCTCCGTCGTTCCGGCGTTGGGTCTCGCGGCCGAACCGGCGCGGATACGAGCGACTCCTTCTCAAGCCGAAGCCGCGTCGGCGAACGAAGGTTCTCTTCGTCCGGCCACTTCCGATGCCGACGAAGCAGGAACGCTTCCCGAGCGCATCGATGTCCAGTCGATGAAGCGTCGGTACTGGACGGTGGGGAACGAAGACTTGATGGACGTGGTCCAGAACCGGCGTTACACGAAAAAAGGCAGGCTAGAGACGACACTTAAATACGGTTTCTTTTCGGACGACGCATTCCAGAAGCAGCGTTCAATGGGACTGTCCGTGGGATATCACTTAAACGAGTTTTTCTCCGTGCATGGCTTCTACTCCAGCATCAGCGCTTCGAACAACCAGGCCTACACTGCGGCTGGAGACGCGACCGAGCGCAACGGTGCCCGAATCAATCCGGACGTTAACCCGTCTTCAAGCGTCATGGGCGCCGAAGCCCGAGCCAGTTTGATTTACGGAAAGCTTTCGTTTTTAGGAAAGAAAATCATCTATTACGATTTGAATCTCGCCGGCGGTCTTTCGCAGCATAAAGCGAGGGTCGGATCTTCGATCGGCTATTTCGCGGGTTTGGGCCAGCAGTTCTTTATTAATAAAACAGTGTTCATCTCCTTGGATTACCGGATGCTCTTCCACACGGATAAGTTTCCATCCGGTGCGAATTCCGCGCTGGATCGGACCCGTGCGATGACCACGAACTGGATTCAAGTCGGCATCGGCGCGTTTCTTTTCTGATCATAGTTTGACGCTTTTTCTCAAAGCCGCGTCGCTGCGTCCTTCTTCGTATCGTCGTAAACGTGTGTCGTGCGCGACCCACGTTTCGAAATTCGCAATTGTCGAGTGGCTGTTCATCGTCCATTTTAAAAACAATTGTTAAGAGGGCCAATTTAGACTTACTCCACCCGCCCTATCTGTCGATAGGTTTCGTGGATAGCTCTTTTTCCATTGCCAGTGCATGGGCCTGAAGGAGCCAGTCCCTCAAGCGAGGTTCTCGTTTGAGAGTCGATCTTAGGAGAGATCCATGGGTAAGTTTAGCGATTTTATCGTAAGTAATTTTTCGCACACGCTACCGGTCATCCTGGCCGGAATTTTCGCGATCGCGATCGTGCTCGACCGCGTGAAGATGGTTTTCTTTACGTATCCGTTGGCCGGCCGCTCTAAGTTCTATCACCGAATCCGCGAGCTCGTGATGGCCGATAAGGTCCAGGACGCGATCGCCCTTTGCGATCAGTATCCGGAAAAGCCGGCGGCCCAAGTCGCTAAAGAAGGTTTGCTTCGCGCCCACCTTCCGGAACAGATGGTTAACGACGGCCTCAATATCGTCGTCGGCGAATGGATTGAAAACGTTTCGAAACGAACCGCTTTCCTCTCCATGATCGCGAACGTAGCGACCCTGATGGGTCTCTTCGGTACGATCGCCGGTCTGATTCAATCCTTCGAAGCCGTCGGTACGGCAAATCCGCAAGAGAAGTCCGCTCTTCTCGCGGCCGGTATCTCGACCGCCATGAACGCTACGATGCTCGGTCTGGGCGTCGCGATTCCCGCGATGGTCGCCTTCTCGTTCATCATGAACCGTACTAACCGCATGGTCAGCGAACTGGACCAGTGCTCGCTCGAAACTCTCGACATTATCCGTCAGCGCTCGTACGGAGTTGAGACGAAGAGGGTTGCATGAGCCGGTCACGCGGAGGGTCGCTCGACTTCGATCTGAACTTAGCTCCGATCATCGACTGCTTCGTCGTTTTGATCACGTTCATGCTCGCGTCGGCGTCCTTCATCTCGATCTCGCTTTTCGACGCGGGATTCACTCCGGCGGAAGCCGTAGGTGACCCGAATCCACCTCCCATCACGGTATCACTCGATCTGAAGAAAAACGGATCTCTCCAAGTGGTCACCAAAGGAAGCTTGAATTCGACGAACACCTTCGCGAATCCCGACGAAGCGTCCGAAGCGCTGCGACAGTTGAAAGAAAAATATCCGGGGGTCGAGTCAGTGACCGTGACCGCGGATCCTGAAGTTGAGTACGAGGCCATCGTGAAAGCGATGGAGAAAACTCGGAAACACATGCCAGCCATGGTGCTGGGAGGGTTCTAAAATGCATGTCGGAGATTCAGGCGGCGCTCAACGTCGCGGGGGCAGCGGCCGAAAACGCCGGGCCCACGGCCAAGAAGAGATCGGACTTCAGATTACGTCGATGGCCGACGTGTTCACGATCCTGCTCGTCTTCCTGCTGAAGAGCTACTCGGTCAGCGCGATTGATGTCGACGTTGGTAAAGAAATCCAGCTGCCGGTCGCCAACGGCGGCACGGAGAGCGTGGAGGCGATGAAGATCCAGGTGACTGCCTCGGGCATCACGATCGAAGGCCAACCCATATTAAAGCTGAACAACTACCAAGCCGCTCCCGCCGACATTTCCCAGAGCGGAACTTTTCCAGACGTCGTTAAGGCTTTGAAGCGCGAGCGTGAGAAACAACGTCAAATCGCTTCCGAGCAAGTTAAACAAGGCGCCGCCGCGGAAACCGTGAAGGCGAACTTTGATAATAAATTGCTAGTGATTGCCGATAAGAAGGTTCCGTATCGTCTTTTGAAGACGGTGCTGGCCTCCGCTTCCGAGATGGACTTTACCGACTTTAAGTTGGTCGTCGTAAGCGCGGATTAATGAAAATGGGGATGGAGTCGATGAAACCTGCTTGGCAACGCCTACTCAGTTTAGTTCTGATCGGCGCGATCTTCGGATCGACGGCAGGTCTCTCCGCGTCGGCCGCGGAAGCGAAGAATGCTCCTAAGAAGCAGTCTAAAAAACGCACCGCCCGCCGTCCGGCGAGCGCGCGTCCTTCGGGCCCGCAGTCGCTGACGACCAAGCAGGAACGGGTCGATCGCGCCGTGGACCAAATGGCCGCATCCTCGCGTGAGACCGCCATTCTGAATTTGAAGCGCATGCTCAAGCTCAAGCGGGGAACTTCTGAAGAACCGATGCTTCTATGGCGCTTAGCCGATATGGAATGGCGTTCCTCCAAGAGCTATTTCAGAGTCGGCGTTTCCGGCACCCAGGGCGACGGTAAACGTTCCGGTCTGCGATTCAATCAGCTTCTCGAGTCTTGCGTCGCCCACACGACGGAAATTTTGACCCGCTTCCCCAAATTCCGCGGCATCCGCGACGTTTTGATTCGGCGGGGACGCGCGTTTGAAGAGCTGAAAAGAAAAGATTACGCGCTCAAAGACTATTTGGACTATATCGCCCGGTATCCGGACGAGAAACAAACGGTCGAAGTGCGCTTGATGGCGAGCGACGTTTTGGCGGAGCAATCCCGCCACCAGGACATTCTCAATATTCTGAAACCCGTCAATGTCTCCAAGAATCTAGGCGGTCTCGAGGCGTTAGTTGTCGAGAAGCAAGCCCTGGCCAATTTCAACGTGGAGAACTACCCGCAAGCCTTGCGCAAAGCGGAATGGCTGCTCCGCTACGATCGCGCTCGTGGACTGGATAAAGAATCGGGCGGACACTACGACGAAGTGATCGGCATGCTCGCGCTCTTCTACGGAACGGCTTTCGAAAAGCGTTTGGCCGGCTATTCGCTGGAACATGCGATGGATTACTTCCGCAAGCTTGAAGGCGGACGGATCACGGGCAAACTTTCCCACGAGTTCATGATGGTTATGCGATCCAAGGAAATGCAGGCGGAAACCTTCGCTTGGAAGACGCTCGCTTTGGAACGCATGCCTCGCTCTTTCGATACGCTTTGGATTCTGGTTGATACCTACGACGCCGTAATCAATTGGAAGGATTTCCCGAGATTCGCGGGAATCGAGAAGGATTTCGACGCTTTCTTCGACCGCAACCCTGCATTCGTCGCCAAAGCCCACGAGACGGAATGGTATAAGAAGTTCAAGCGTACCTTGCTTGAATTCGCGGATAAAATCTATGCGACCCTTCCGAAGAAGGACGCCAACGAAAACGACTATAAGGTGATCCAAGCGCCTTACCTCCAGGCTTTGAACGCTTACATGCGGATCGCCGACCCTCGCGACGAAGTGAAAGCCCGCGTCCGATTTCGGATCGGTGAATTTTACTCGAGCGTGAAAGACTGGGACCGCGCTCAACAAGCATTCACGGAAGTTTATCAAGGCAAACTTTTCGTCGTGAAGGAAACCGAACTGCGGGATCAAGCCCGGATTCGCGCGATGACCGCGCGTTACGACGCTTTTAAGGAAAAGGGCGTGATTCCGCAAGATCTCAAAGCCGCCAAGCTTACCACCGCGAAGAAACCGCTTCCATCCGATGTGATCGAGTGGATCAAGTGGGTAGACGAAGTCGCGGCGCTCGCTCCGACGGGCCAGAAAGCCCAGCAAGAGGAGATGGTCCAGACGATGGACAAGCTCCTTTTCGAAGCGAACCGGGTGATCTATTCCAAGAGCGATATCGATCTGGCTTACAAGCGGATGTTGAATTACGTAGGAACTCGACCGAACTCAAAATTGACTCCGGCGGTATGCGCTTTAGTGATCGATACGTTGATTGAGAGTGAAGCATGGGTCGCCACGCGAACCCTGGCGATCAAATTCCAGCAGATGCCGAATGTCTCGGTCGGGGAATTCAAAAAGAAACTCGCCACCCTCGAGCGTGATTCACATTACAAGATTACAGTGGGCGTGATGGAGAGCAAGGATTTCGCGCGTGCAAAAGCCTTCGGGGACGAGCATTTGAAGCTCTATCCGGATTCGAAATACAAGGTCGAGATCCTATCGATGATGGGTAAGATCAGTCTCGAGTTAAAGGACACCGAAAGTTCGCTCGCATACATGAACCAAGTCATTGAAATCGCTCCCAACCACGATTCCGTGGGGGTTGCGTATTTCGTAAGGGCTTCTGACGCCGAGAAAAAGTTCCTCTTTAAACCGGCCTTTGACGACTATTTGAAAGTATATAAACTCCCGGCGGAAAAACGCGGCATCAGCGATGGTGATCTTCCGGCGTTAAAGCGGAAACTCTTTCTGTTGGGGCTGGTCGCGGACGACGCGAAGACCACGGAGCTGTTGACAAAAAACGCGGAATTCTGCGGTAGCGACAAACCCGGCATTCTACGCGTCGAGTGCGAGCGCCTCGCCGCTTTGCAGATGATGGGTAACGAAAAGGATCGACGTACGGCGTGGGCTTTGGTCGACCTCGGAAACAAGGCTCCCCGCGAAGCGAAGGCGACTTGGTACGCGGCTGCCCTCACGCGCGGATACCAATTGCCGAACTCCGTGGTAGCGACCACAATCGACGAAATGATGAAGTCGTTCGACAAGCTCGACACGATGACGCAGATGGAAGTGCTTGCAAGTCTTCCGGAATCCGGTGAACGCCTCTTTCAACGGAAGACGGATACGGTTGAGAATTATTCGCCGATCAGTAAACGACTGGACGATCTCCAGCCGACCCTTCAAAAGCGCGTTCGTGAAGTCCAAGGCCTCGAAAAGCTGGCCGTGAGCTTGATGACGCTGCCAAGCCCCGAGCTCAAGGTGCGAGTACTGGGAATTCTTTCGAAGGCGTATGCGAAAATCGCGGACCAACTCCAAACAATGCCAGTTCCC
The DNA here is from genome assembly GCA_964485835.1 of uncultured Bacteriovoracaceae bacterium. GTDB lineage: Bacteria > Bdellovibrionota > UBA1018 > UBA1018 > UBA1018 > JACMQW01. Next base: position 13,722 of record CAZAKW010000007.1, on the reverse strand, counting down.
CGGGGATTCAAAGCCGAGGAAGCAGAAGAGTTCAAGAAGGCGATCGCCAGTATGGTCGATCCTCTGGGTCAAAAAGTAGCCCAACTCGGCCAGCAAACGTGGGAAATCGCGATCCAAGCGGGAATTCCAAGCCCTTATTGGGACGCCGCGACCGAGCAGAATTTCGCGGCTTCGTATGCCGGATTCGATGGCAAATGGCAGCCGCGAACCGCTTATCTGGACGGTCTCTCGGATGCGGGCAAAAAGTCCCCGTGGGCGGAATCCGTGCGACGTAAAAAAGCACGTCCGATGATTTTCTTTTACCAAGTCTCGCAGACGCCCCAGGCGGAGAAGCTGGGTCTAGATGAAAGCGACAAAGCGTTGCTCCAACTCGCTACTTTGCGCGCGATGGGTTTGGAATCGGAAGCGAACCATCTTCTGAAAGAGAAGGAGCCGACCCTCAAAGGGGAGGCATTGCGACTGGGAAAATTGACCCAAGTTTACGAAGGGATTGTTTCTCGATCGATCGAGGGCACGCGCGTGGCTTACAAAGCGTTTCGTTCGAGTCGGTTCAGCGATAGAAATCGCGACGAGGCAAAGGTTCTAAAAGTAGCGGAAAAAATCGAAGACGCCGTGGTCGAAGTCATGGCGAAGAACGAAGCGGAGGCCAAGGCTAAGCAAAAGGCCGAAGCTCAGGCCAAAGCCGAGGACGCTAAGAAGCGGACTCCGGCCGCCGCTGACCAACCCGGCGCTGACGCCGTACCGGAGGCGAAATGATTCGCTCAAAATTGAACCTATGGGGAAGTCTCCTCGTCGGAATCGCGATCTTCGGCGGTGACGTGCTCGCCGCGCCCGCCGGGCGCAAACCGGCTCGCAGACCGGCGGCGGAAGCGAAAAAAGCGCCGAATGCGAAAGGCGCCCCCGCGGGGTTTCGCAAAAAGGAATTGAACTTCGAAGAACGAGTGATCGAGGGTTTGTCGAACCGGGGATACGAATCACTTTCTCAAACGGGTTCTAACGACGGATTAAAGGGCGAAAAACTTTACCGCAAGCGCGCGGAATTTGACGAAGATTCGAAGTCATTGCTTCGGGAAATGGAGTACTTAAAATGAGTACACCTCGGTTTGTAGTTTCCACCACGTTCCGTGGCCGCACCCGTACGGAGACGTGGGATTCCGCGGCACCGCTGATGTTGGGTCGCACTGAACGCGGGCCCCTTTGGGTGATTGAGAACACCTCCACCGGCGCGGTTCGAGTTCGCTCGCTCGCGACCGAGTTGGGTCAGGTCGGAAACGCCCATTCCCAAGTGCTTTCGGACGACCAGATCCGAAACGGCGTCCAGGTCAAATTCAAGAAGCGGGACTCCGAGGAGATCAAACTCGAAATTCGGGCGATGCGCCAGATGCATCCGAAGTTCTATCGAGAAACCGGGGCGGCCGATTTTTCGAAGGGTTTCCTCGTATATCACTGTGTGGGCGATTGGAATACCAATTCGACGCGATACGCGAAGGAATTCACCGCTCGCCTGCAGGGCGACGGGATCTTCCGCGTCGTCGTGGAGGGAAGCCAGGCAAAAGTCATCTCGCAAAAGCCGGGCCTCGTTCTCGAAGTCAACGGCAACTTGAAATCCTTAGAGCACGGAGTCGAATTCGCGGTGTCCGCGACCGAGTTTTTTAAGTCGAGTATCCGTTTCGGAAATGCGAGCTGGTATTTCGCGGCGACCTCGGAATCCAGAAAAGATAAGATCTTCGGTATCGCGGATCGCCCGTATGAGAATCGGGATTTTTACCGATTCGCCGCCGGCGCAATGCTTTCCCTGATGCTCTTTGTGGGCGGGGCGATGATCGTACCGAAACCCGAGAAGGAAGAAGTGATTCCGCCGCAGATCTTGAAAGTGCTGGTTAAGAAACCCAAGCGCGGTCAGAAGCGGGAAATTCCGGCCGAGAAGCGCGATGATACCCAGGAAAAAGCGATCGCGAGGAGCGAGGAAATCACGCCGACTCCCAAAAAGAACGACGTGATCATCCCGAAGGGGAAGGCCACGGCTTCGGCAAAAAAACTTCCGACTAAGCAGGTTAAAAAGATCAACCGTGTCGCTAACCTCTACCAGGGCGTGATGCGCGGCGGTTTGATGAAAATTCTTGATTCCAAGGCTCTTCTCGACAGCTCGAAACTCGGATCCGGCGGTCAGCTCAAAGGCAATTCGAAGAACGTGGCGAGCGCGCTTTCGAATCTAGCGGTCGATATCAATGCCGGAGCGGGTGCGGGTAACGCCAAGGTCGTCGGTTTCGGTGGAGACACGAATGCAGGTGTGCGGGGACCGGCCCAAATCGGTTACTCGAACGGCGTAAAAGGCGCACTGAGTTCTGGCACCGGCGGAGACCAGGTGTCCCTCGGTACGGCGGACGCCGAAGTGGAGGAAGGTCTGACGAAAGAGGAAGTCGGACGGATCATTCACCAGCATATGAAAGAAGTCCGTTATTGCTACGAATCTTCTATGGTGCGTGCTTCGCGAGTCGACGGAAAAGTGATCCTCGACTTCACGATCAACGGCCGCGGAGTCGTCGCGAAAGCAAAGGTATCCAGTTCAACCCTACCGGACCCGGGCCTCGGAGAGTGCATCATGCGCCGTTTGCGCACGTGGCAGTTCCCGAATCCGAAAGGCGGCGTCAACGTCGACGTGGCTTATCCGTTCATCTTTAAAACTCTGGGAGGTTAACCCATGAGATCCCCGCTGTTTACCGCCGTCCTTGCTACGGCAATCGGTTCAACCTTTTTGCTGGATGCCCACGCTGAGGAATCGACTCGCATTTTCAACGCATGTGGAAAAGACGAGCGAACTCGCTTCGCCGACAAATTTCCCGATGAAGAACGTGAGATGGCTTCGGATGTGATTTCGGACAAGCAGCCCGGCGCGGAAATTTTTCGGGTCGGCTTCAAACTCGCTCAATCGAAAAAATCGTGGGACGTGCGGGAGCTTGGCGACTACCTGAAAGCCCGCTCTTATTATCAAGAGGGTCTCATTCACCTCGCTTATCAGAAATTCCAAACGCTTCTAGTGCAGCCGCTCCAACCGGGCGTCCCTCTTTTCGGACGGATGGCCGCGCTCCAGTGTGTGATCCAGATGCAGAAAGATTTTCCGACCCTGGGCTTCGGCCGGGCGGGGGTCCCGAACCTCGTTTCGTGGATCCGCCGCCCGGACGTAGATTCCGCCGGTCGTGAGGATATCTCACGGGCGTTGGTCGTCCGGATGAAGGAAGTCGTCAATTCGTGGAATGAGAAGGAAGCGCTCCAGATCGTCCGCGCATTGGGTAAAGAACGCGGATATGCGACCTATGCGCAAGCCCTTTGGTATCAACGTCAGGGACAATTCGCGAAGGCCGTGCCCCTTTGGGAACGCCTGGTGGAGAAGAACGAGCTTCCGGGCGCGTTTACCCAGGATCGCGACACGTTGTTGATTCTTTACGCGCGGGATCTTTACGAAGCGAAGAAGTACGAAAAAGCCGCGGACATTCTCCGCCAAGTTCCGCGTGATTCGAATTACCTCGCCCAGGCGCTCTCGGATCTTTCGTGGTCTCTGTTGCAGGCGGGAAAACGAGATGAAGCAATCGGGGCGGCTTTCAATATCCAAAAATCTCTTCTCACTCGAGTTTACGCTCCCGAGGCGCCGTTGGTCGCTTCGATCGCCCTCCACGAGATGTGCCAGTACGCCCGGGCATTGAAGAACGCAGTGTTTTTCAAGAAAAAATACTATCCCGTCTTGATTTGGTACAACAAACTCACTCCGTCGCAGAAGCTTAGGCCCTACGAACTTCTGACGACGGCCCTTCGCAAGAAGGGTGGCGTGCCGAACCTTGTTCTGCTCGAGTGGTTGCGGTCTCCGGAGTATCGGGCGTTTCAACTGGAAGCGAACCTCCTGTTCGACGAAAAAAAGGCTGCTTATCAGCTCTACGCCGCACGGGTGAACACGGAGAAAGGCGCGGCTTGGGTCAAAGACTGGAAAGCCCCGATGCCACGTTTCTACAACGACGTGACGGTGAAGCAGAAAGCGCTTGGCCGGGACATGAACTCCGTATTGGCGAGCCTGACGGCTCGTATCGCGAAGCAGGTCGCGAAAATGGCAGAGAACGTCCAATTACTTGAAGTCGAGATTTTCGACCATGCCGGGGAAGACATGGTTTGGCGGAACGTAAATCCGGAATATCAAGCTTGGGTCGATACCCAGGAACCGGAGTCCCGTGCCAAAGACCTCTATTGGGAATGGGGATCGATGCCGACTGATCCTAAGTCCAATGATGAGATCTGGGAAGACGAGCTCGGCTGGACGATCGGCAGCGTGACCGACGAATGTAAGAACAAAGAGAAGTATCGCGAGCAAAAATTTGGTGGGAAGAGCGGTCAGAAACAGGCGGTTGCTCCGGCAAATGCGCCAGCCGCGAATTAACAATCTGTCGAGGATCGTTACAGCGTCGAAAATTTCGACGCCAATTCCGGTCACTTGGCAGTTAAGAATCGAAGTAGATTAGGGAGTTAGCAAATTTGCACGGTGCTTGCACTGTCTATGAATTGGCTAACTGACTATTCAATGACGAGACTCTCGGGAGAGGAGCGTGTCTCATGGGATGCAGAACGTTTAAAAATTTATTATTATGTATGGGGTCGGGGATCGCGTTGGCTGGCTTGACTGCCTGTAACGTTACCGACTTTAGCGTCGCGCCGGAATCAATTGCCCAGCTCGATAAATTGGACCCTTCGAAGCTACCGGATCCCGGTCCGTCGCCTTCGATCCCGCCGGCGTGTTATCCGCCGTCGTGCGCGGCTCCGCCCGCGGGATGCAATTATGTGAACCCCGTGGTCGTAGACGGCTGCTTGCAATCCTGCGGCACCGTTCAATGCGCTCCGGTCCCATCGCCGACACCTCCGGTGCCGACGCCAACTCCAACACCGGTCCCATCGCCGACACCTCCGGTGCCAACTCCTACGCCCCCCGTTCCGTCGCCAACTCCAACGGCGAACGTAAAATCGGGATCGAACGAGTTCAGCCCGCCCGCGGTCGAAGTCGCTCCGAAAGTCGACCTACTTTTCGTGGTCGATAATTCGGGTTCCATGTCTGACGATCAAAATATCCTCGCTCAGTCTTTCGGAGATTTCATCAAAGCCTTCAAAGACCGTGAAGTGGATTATCAGATCGGCGTGACGAGCACGGATACTACGCCATACGGAAACGGCAGTTACTGGAACAACGGTGCACGGGTAAAGGGGTATATTAACCCAGGACCCGGCCGGCTTCTTTCGAAGTTCATGAACCTCCCATGGGTGGTCCCGACGGACAACAACATCATCGGCCACTTCACAGCGAATGCCAAGCTGGGCACCGGTGGAGCGGGTTCCGAACAAGGGTTGCCAGCGCTTGAACTTTTCCTTGCCGACGATAAAATCGGTAAGGGCGGGTTCAACGAAGGGTTCATCCGCGAAGACGCCATGCTCTCCGTGGTGGTCGTATCCGACGAGGATAGTGACATCAAAGAGAGCGGGATGACTCCGGAAAAACTAGCCGATCGCTTGATCGCACGTCTTGGTCAGGTCAAAGGTCCTAAGTCTCGCGGTTACTCGTGCGACTTCGTGATCGACTTGAACGCGAAGATGCCTTCCGGCGGAGTAAAATACCCTCTCAACGGTTCGATGCACAACGGGTATCCAAACGCATACCTGAAAGCTTCGCAGAAGATGGGATGCCGAAATCTCGATATCTCGAAGAACTGGGGACCGGATCTGGTGAAGATCGGATACGACATCATCAATCAAGCTGAGAAGGAGTTCAAACTCTCGGCCAAGCCGATCAACGGATCGATCGTGGTCAAGATTGACGGAAAAGTCATCGCCGCTGATGCTTCGAACGGATACGTCTACCACAGCGATCGCCAGACGATCGAATTGCGCGGCGAGGCTCTTCGGATGAGTCCGGGCGCGAAGATCGTGGTCGACTATCGGTACCTCGCTCAATAGGCCTACGGTCTCTTAGCGCTGAAGAACTTGCGATTTAGAATCAACTCCGTCCCGGGAATTTTCCGGGACGGAGTTTTTTTTGAGCAAGATTTCGAAGCAGGTCGTAAACCCGTCAGGTGCGGCGACCCGGGCGAGCTCGCCCGCTTGAGCGCGCATGAGACGTCTTGAAATCGTGAGTCCTAGACCCGTGCCTCGGCCTTCAGGTTTGGTTGTTTGGAAAGGCTCGAAAAGCAGCGGAACGAAATCGTCCGCAATGCCGCTTCCGTTATCCGAGACCCAAATCGCAAGCTCGCCGGGATCGCGTTCGTGGTATTCGATTCGCACCAACCCGCCGCTGCTTCGCGCTTCTAAGGCGTCGAAAGCATTATTCAAGAGATTAACCATGACTTGGAAAAGACTGCTTGGTTTGCCGAATACCATCGGAAAGGTTTCGGATTTCAGCCCGCTTCGCACTTCGATACGGATTCCGTGATTTGAGAATCGGGCGCGGGAAAGAGAGAGGGCTTGTTCGACGGCGAGCCGAGGATCGGTCGAGGTCGAGATCTCCTGGGCGTGAGGTTGGGAGAGCTGTTTGAGGCCGTCCACGATCTGGGCGATACGTCCGATCAAGGAGATCGATTCGGCAAGAAGTCGATTCGATCGCGCGCGCGCTTGCGGATCGTCGAGGGATTCGTTGGCGAGCGCGTGGGCGACACGCGTGACTTTGGAAAGGACGCCCGAAAGAGGCGTGTTGATCTCATGGCCGATGCCTGATGCAAGTTCGCCAAGGGTATTTAATTTTGAAACCGACAGAAGTTTTTGCCGTTGTTCTTGGACTTCGGCTTCGGCTTCGTGAAGTTCAGTGATGTCTTGAGTGGTACCGATGAAACGGACGCATTCCCCTTGATAGATGAACTCCCCCGTCGAGCGAACCCAGCGAACGGCTCCGTCTTTGACGCGGATAATTCGATATTTAATTTGAAGGAGGGAGTGCTTCTCTTCGACGGCTTGCTGGAATGCGTGAGCCAGCTTGGCGCGATCTTCGACGTAGACCACGCTCATAAAAAGGTCCCCGCTTGCGGCAGTCGTGCAAGGGTCAATACCCAAAACCTCGTAAAGGCCGTCCGACCAGTGAGACCTTCCGTTGGGCTGGGTGTACTCGAATGCGCCGATGCGCCCGGCAACTTCGGCTGCGTGGAAGAATTCATGCCGCCGCCGCTCGTCGGTCACCTCGCCGATTTTTCCTTCGCGAATCAGTTTTCCTCCCACCAGGCCGCCATGACGGGTGAGTTTTTCAAAGGTTGCCCGCCCAGGTAGTGGTCCATCAGTTCAACGAGTTTGTATGGGTCGAATGGCTTTTTCACGACCGGCACTTTCAGTGAGTAACCTCGAAGAGCCTTGACGGCTTCCTCAAAATTCCCGGTGATGATGATGACCGGGATACCCGTCTTCACCGCTTGCCGGGCGAGATCGCTTCCTTTGCCTACCATTAAATAATCCGAAACGATCATGTCGATGCGGGGATACTTACGAAGTACTTCGAGTGCGTCGATTCCGTTTTCTCGTGCGATGACGTCGAATTTGCCGGTGCTGAAGAGAAAATCCTGCAGTTCGGTCAGAAGTTCGAGGTCGTCTTCGACCAGGAGCACTTGTTTAAGCTGACTCTGAAACGGGTGAGGTGACATGGATGGGGTGCCTTACGTGAGCTCCAAAACTAACGCTAAATTTCAACGGTGGATATTAAAAACGCCGCATGCGGTAACCCGCTGCGGCGTTTTCTTCCGGCTTAAACGTAGTCCGAGTTAGGCGTATACTTTTTCTTTATGCTCTTCCGCTTCTTTACACGCAATACAGAGTGTCGAAACGGGGCGAGCTTCGAGACGTCGAGGCTCGATGTTCTCTTCACAGTCCAAGCAAACGCCGAACGTTCCTTGTTCGATCCGCGCGAGCGCTTCGTCGATTTTCAAAAGAAGAAGCCGTTCCCGGTCTCGAAGTTTGAACACCAGGTTCTGATTGACTTCGCTCGCGGCAAGATCGGTCTCGTCCGGAAGGTCGTCCGGAGACACGGCGAGATCGGTTTTCATCGCGTTTTTAGAGTTGTTTAAAATCCTCTGTTTTTCTTCGAGTAACGTTTTCTGAAACTTTTTAGACGTCCTAGAATCCATACAATCCCCCCGTAGCCAAACTCATCGTCTTGAGGAACGATGATCACTATCCCAAAAGTGATGGTGTCTTCTGAACCTCCACGCCGGTTGCCATTCTGGTTCCGATGCGATCGAAGTCACCGAGTTGTCCGTCGCAATCCTTCGCGACGAAGAAAACGATTATAAGAAGTTCTAAGGCCGTACAAGAAAAAATGATGAGTCCTTACAAGATCTTATAATGCGCAATGTTAGTCACGGAGTTCTTTTCGGACGAAAAGATGGCTTGGCTTTTCATGCTTTTGAAACGGACCATTCTTCAGCTCATCGGAAAACACGCCGAATTCAGGCTATTATTCGGGGTCTCGGAAGCATCGGTGCCGGAGGCTTCCCATCTCTTCGAATGGCGTTCGGGAAAGAACTGAACGAAGTGTGTCCGCGCTTGAGAAAAGAAATGCGGGTCGTTAGATCTGTGGAATGGCTTCCACAAAAAAGCTCCCGCCCCTTCCGACATTCCTGATTCTTGCCGCTGGCCAGGGCAAGAGGATGAGATCGGCCTTGCCGAAAGTTCTCCATGAAGTCTGTGGGGAACCCATGCTCGTAGCTCTTTTACGAAGCATTGCCGGCGCTCGAGCCGCGGACGAAGATTCTCTGATCACGGTCGGAATCGTCGTTGGACACGGTCGCGAGCAAGTGGAAGCGGCAGTTCGGTCTGCCTTGAATGAGCGCGCTGAAATGGCGCGGCTTCGGATCAGGTTTCTCCACCAAACGGAGCAGCGAGGAACAGGACACGCGGTCCGTACCGCGATGGAGTCGCCATGGGGCGTCGCCGAAGTGGCGGGCCGAAGACCGATCCTGGTTCTGCCGGGAGATTCTCCGCTGATTTCCTCCGACCTGATCCAGGGTTTCGCCACGCCGCTTGAAAAAGGCGCCGTGATGCGTGTCTTGACCTGTGAAGTGTCCGAACCGCGCGGTTACGGGCGAGTGGTTCGCGTGGGGGGACGGATTCGTAAGATCGTCGAGGAGCGCGATGCGAACACGAAAGAGCGTGCGATCCGCGAAGTCGCCGTCTCGATGTACCATTTCGATTCTTCCTTCTTAGCGAAAGCGCTTCCCCGGTTGACGTCCGCGAATGCGCAGGGAGAATTCTATCTGACGGACGTGGTGGGGATCGCAACCCGAGCAAAAAAGAAAATCACCACGTTAAAGTGGCCAAACTCTGAGGACGTGCGCGGGGTAAATGATTTATGGGAGCTTGCCTTGGCGGAGCGGGAATTCCAGCGTCGCATCGTCGAACGCCATGCGAGAAACGGCGTGCGTTTCCTAGATCCAAATTCAGTGGCGATCGAATCGACGGTGACCATCGGCGAGGGAGTCAAAATCCACCGCGGCGTCGTTTTGCGAGGGGATACCGCGCTTGGCGACGGAGTGGACGTGGGATCGAATACCGTACTGCGTTCCGTTCGGGTAGGGGACGGAGTCCAGCTTAAAGCCGGATGTTACTGCGAAGATTCCGAGATCGAAAGCGGAGCCAAGCTCGGACCGTACGCACATCTGAGGCCCGGGAGCGTGGTCGGGAAAAATGCGAAGATCGGGAATTTCGTCGAACTCAAGAAGTCACGTATCGGAGCGGATACATCGATCGCCCATCTCTCCTACCTAGGCGATGCGATCGTCGGTGAACGCGTCAATATCGGATGCGGCTTTATCACCTGTAATTTCGACGGGCGGACGAAGAACGGATCGCGAAAGCACCAGACGATCATCGAAGACGATTGTTTCGTCGGAAGCGACTGTCAAACGATCGCGCCGGTTCGATTGGGCCAGGGCGCTTACGTGGCGAGCGGATCGACGATTACCCGGGACGTCGACCCCGACGCCTTGGCGATTGCGCGGGCCCGGCAAGAAAACAAACTCGGATACGCGAAGCGGTTTCGCGACCGCGCGAAGGACAAATAAACAGATGTGTGGAATCGTAGGCTATATTGGGAATCGGCCGGCTCTCGACGTTTTGCTCAAAGGATTAAACCGCTTAGAGTATCGCGGTTACGATTCAACGGGAATCGCTGTCTGGTCGGGTGATCACATCGAGATCCGGAAAAGCGAAGGCAAACTCAAGCACGTTGAAAAACTCGCCGGAGAACTCGACGCCCAGGCGAAACGGTCGCGCTGTGGTATCGGCCATACTCGCTGGGCGACCCACGGCAAGCCCACCACCCAAAACGCCCATCCCCACCGTACCGGGCACGTCGTTTTGGTTCACAACGGCATCATCGAAAACTATCAGGAAATAAAAAAGACCTTACTTGAAAAGGGCCATCGCCCCCAGTCGGAAACCGACTCGGAGCTTTTTGGCTTTCTCGTTTTGGAAGCGTTGGCCGCAATGGGAACGAAAGGCGAGAAACCCGGAGCCCTGCTTTCGGCGGTGATGGCCGCGTTCAAATCGATTCAAGGGGCATGTTCCGTAGTGGTGATGAGCGATCGAGAGCCCGGCACCGTGATTGGCGTGCGCAATGGAACCCCGATGGTTGCAGCCGTGGATCCCGACGGCGGCGCCTTGATCGCAAGCGATGCCCAACCGATCCTGGAATACACTCGGGACGTCTATTTCTTGGAAAACGGAGACGTCGTCGAAGCGACTCTAAATGGACTCCGATTTTTCGATCTGAAGAACGGTGAAGCGAAGTTTCCCGAAGTTTCCCATTTGGATTGGTCGATCGATCGAATCGACCGAAACGGCTATCCCCACTACATGTTGAAAGAAATCTACGAACAGCCGACGGCGCTCGTGGATACGTTGAATGCCCTTTTGGATCGGGCGAAGACGGATGCGTTTCCGCTCGCCCGCCACCGTGGCGCCGAATTACTCGAACAAGCCGAAGAGCTCGTTTTCGTCGCGTGCGGTTCGAGCTGGCACGCGGCTTTGCTGGGAAAATACTGGCTTGAGAAGTACGCCCGGATTCCGGTTTCGGTGGAACTTGCAAGCGAGTTTCGGTACCGCGATCCCGTCCTGAGGGCGGGAGTGTTGGTCGTTGGAATTTCCCAATCGGGCGAGACCGCCGATACCCTTGCCGTGATCCACGACATGAAGTCTCGCGGGGTGCCGACGATCGCCGTCACGAATGTGCGCGGCTCGTCGATCTCCCGCGATGCGGACGGAGTTTTCTTTACCGCGGCGGGACCCGAGATCGGCGTCGCTTCGACCAAGGCGTTTCTCACCCAGTTCTTGACGTTGCTCGTATTCGCCGGGGCGCGGGCGAAACCGGGCTCTTCGAATCGAGAGGGGCTGTTTAAGAATATGCTCCTTCTGCCGCATGTTTTGCAGACCTACCTCGAAGATGCCGAGGGCGTTTCGGCCCAGACCCGGGCGATCGCCCTGGCGCTTGAAAACGCCAAAGGTTTTTTCTTCATCGGCCGAGGGTATTCGTATCCGATCGCCTTGGAGGGAGCGCTTAAGCTAAAGGAAATCGCTTACGTCCACGCCGAGGGGTACGCGGCCGGAGAACTTAAGCACGGTCCAATCGCGATGATCGACGAGGACATGGTCGTCGTTGTTCTCGCTCCTCGCGATTCTTGGCGGGACAAAACGGTTTCGAATCTTGAGGAAGTGAAGGCCCGGGGCGCGCGAATCGTCTCGATCGGCGCCGCGAACGACCACCATTTGCGCGACCTTTCCGATTTTTGGATTCCGTTGCCTAATTTGGAAGACGACGCGCTTCTTCCTTTCGCGATGGCGCCCGTAGTCCAACTTCTGAGTTACGAGATCGCACTTCGCAAAGGAACGGATATCGATAAGCCGAGGAATCTCGCGAAAAGCGTGACCGTCGAATGAGCTCGCTTCTGATCGGCCTCCTCTGCGCCGTTATTGCAAGCCTTCCAGGAATGCTCCAATCCCGGATCGATCTTGAGCGCCCCCTTTTGTTGTTGGGACTTGGATTTCTCGCCGCGCTGGTACAGGCGCTCTATTTCCGAAAATTTCCTTCGCGAACGCGTGCCTACGATGGCATGGCCGACCTCTTTATTTTTATCCATTCCCGCACGCCGGAAGACACGTGGCCGCGGTGGCTGTACCGAAGCATCGCTTCTCTAGGGCTCGCTCTTTTCGGCGGCGGAGTGGGCGTCGAGGGAATGGCAGCGGAAGCTTCCCACTCGGCAACCCTGGCGACTCGCTCCCGTTCGGATCTTTGGAACGAGAGCCATCGTCGAACCGACGTCGCGGCCGTACTCGCGGGCGCCGTCGCGGCCGTTTTTCAGTCTCCGTTCGCCGCCGTCGTTCTCGCGCTGGAAGTCGGGGCCGGGGGGCGAGCCCAATCGGCAATCCTTTCGGCTGTATCCGCGTACGTCGGAACCGTGTTTATTGCAAAAGAACTCCGCCTTGAATCCGAATGGATCCCTTATTTCCATTCCCTTCCCGTTGGTCATTACGCTTGGCCGACGATCCTCGCTGTCGGGATTTTAGGCGGCGGCATGGCGGTTTTACTCATCCGAGGAATGCGTTGGTTTCAAGAAGGCGTGGTCGATTTGTTCCGTAATCGGATTTGGGCACGGCCATTTCTCGGGGGCGCGATTCTCGCTTCGATCCTTAAACTCTATCCGCAAGTCGGCGGATCACCCATGGTCTCGTTGACGGCGCTTTCCATGAACGTGCGGACAATCGACGGTCACGCCGCGTTTTTGTTGGCGAAGATTCTGATGCTGGCGACGGTGCTGGCTTGTTTCGGAACCATCGGTATTTTCTGGCCGCTTTTCGTGATCGGCGCGTCCTTCGGCATGGTACTTTTAACCGGAACGGTCGGAGTTTTCGTCGGGGCCGCCGCGCTATGGGCGGGAGTTCTCGGCGCTCCGATTGCGGCCGGCATCGTCGCTTACGAGATGACCCATAGCTGGAAGCTGATGGTCGCGGCTTTACTGTCCGGATTCGTGGCAGACGCCGTTCGGCGTTTCTTTAAGCAGCCCCCGCTGGTCCATCGTGACCTGGAAGCTCGCGGCTTAGCGTTGCTCGACGGACGATCCGCGGCGGTCCTCGCCTCGATCGGCGTGAAAGACGCCATGGTGACCGATTACGAGAAAGTGCACGAAAACGAGCTGGTGCGCGATTTGACGGATAAATTTTTGAACTCGCGCCACCCGTTTCTTCCCGTCGTGAACGCGCGGGGGACTTACGTCGGGCTTTTAACTCTCGATCTGATCCAAGAAGGAATGGCGGACGCCCAAGCCGCGGGTGGTTTTTTTGAAGTGAAGGATTTGCTCTATAAGTCGGGATCCACGGGCAAAGAGAAGCCACGCACGGTTCGCGAGACGGATATGCTTTCCCAGACGAGCGGAGTTTTCTCTAATCGAACGTGCGTCGCTGTGCTGGATGCCGACGAGCGCGTCGTCGGACTTCTTTTTTCTTACTCGATCCGAGCCGCCTACGACCGGGAAGTCGCACGGCGGACGCTTGCAGATTCCCGGAGGACGAAGTGATTGATTTCGAGGACGCACCCGGAAGTTCGCCCGCCCCTGAACGCGCCTACGCCCCGCGATCCACGGCGCCGAAACCGCGCGAGCTCGTGCCGGGCGAGGTGCCGGCGTATCTTGAGTCGTTAAATCCTCCGCAACGAGAGGCCGTCGAACA
>CAZAKW010000006.1:0-25840 GCA_964485835.1 uncultured Bacteriovoracaceae bacterium | reverse complement strand
GCTCATAAGCGGTAACGAGCTGCTGAACGAGTCCCATCTTCTGGGCTAGCTCGATTTGGCTATAGCCGCGCTCCTTACGGAGACGAGCTAGCCTCTGGCCGACGGTGTTGTAGTTGCCCCTAATTGGACCGGACACTTCTCCTATGTTAGTAGAGGTGCATCATGCAGTTCCAAGTCAATGCCGCCGGCAAACGAATTTTCCCTTCCGAGTTTAAAACGAAAGTTCTCCACGAACTTCGGTCTGGGGCTACGGCCCACGAGTTAAGTCGGAAGTACGGGATCGGCACCCAGAATATTATCCACTGGAAGAAACTTGAACATGGCGCCGTCATGGGCAAGAGCCACGAACCGAAGACCGAGGAGACGGTTCCGCTGGCAGAATACAAAAAAGCGCTCGAAGAGATTAAGAATCTTCGGCGCTCGCTCGTAAATGCGACTCTCGACCGGGATATTCTAAAAGAAGCCCACGACATCGCGGTTAAAAAAAAGTGGATCTTGCCCGCGAAGTAATTCGTCGAGGCAAATTCAATCTTGCACGCATTTGCCGGGTGCTTTCGGTTTCTCGCTCGAACCAGTACGAGAACCGAAAGCCCCGGCCCGCGCGCTATAAGCGCAAGGATGACGCAATGGTTTTAAAATCGATACTCGAGGTGACGAAGGACCGAGGCACGTACGGGTACCCGCGCGTTTCGGCGCTTATTAATCGAGAACGGAGACTGTCGGAACTCGCTCCCTGGAACAAGAAGCGGGTTTTACGGGTGATGCAGATCAATAAGCTTACACTTCAGAAGTCGGTATCACCGCTCCCGAAGCGCCCGCATTTGGGCCAGGTGATCACGATTAAGTCGAACGTCCGTTATTGCTCCGACATCCTGGAATTCAAGTGCTGGAACGGCGAGAAGGTCTTCATCGCATTTTCGCTCGATTGCCACGACCGAGAGACGATGAGTTATGTGGCCGAGAAGAGGCCCCTGTTCCACGGAGATATTATACGGCTGATTGATCAAACAGTGAGCCATCGCTACGGAGAATTTATCGAGAAGCTCCCACATCCAATCCAGTGGCTATCCGACCGCGGGCCACAGTTTATGGCGCTGCAGACGGTTGCCTACGGTACGGCGTGGGGATTCGAGATGTGCAACACCCCAGCGTACTCGCCTGAAAGTAACGGGATGGCCGAAGCGTTCGTGAAGATATTCAAAAGAGACTACGTCTACGTGAATGAACTTTGGACGGCGGAATCGGTACTGCGTCGTCTGCCTGCATGGTTTTCGGATTATAATAAAAACTATCCGCATTCGGGCTTGAAAATGAAGTCGCCTCTGGAGTACCGAGAGGCCGTCCAATCAACCGAGAAAGTGCCCGTCTAAATAGGGGCAACTACACACCGAGCTTCACCCGGCTAAAATGCCGAAGCCCCTCGAGCCCACCAAACGTAAGTAAAAACTCACTACCGGGGTCTCGAGTCGCGATCGCTGCACTACGACTAGCGAGAAGCGGTTTTGCTGGTAGAATGAAAGAGGAATGTACCTCTCTCCACTTAGAACCGCATTTGATGACCGATACCTCACCAAGGATCCGATTTTGTTTGGTGGTGGCGATCCGGGGACTTACGGAATTCTTCCGAGAATGGAAACCAATCTTTATGGGTATACGATGCAGGATCCAATCAACTTTATTGACCCCAGTGGGACGACTCTGAAGGACGTCCGTTGGTCGAACGTGCTCGGCGGTGGGCTCCTTGTTACTGGAGGAACTGTGCTTGTTGCTGGTGCAACTGGATCAGTGGTCGGGGTTGCCGGCACCGTGGTAGGAGCAGGAGCCATTTTACAGGGAGGAGCACTGCTAATAAACGAGTTTGTTAATTTTCTGAAGCCTCCCTCATTATCTTTAAAAACCTGGTCTTTGAATGAATCCTTAACAACGGTTTCGAATGTTTGCAGGTAGGGATTAACGTTATGACGACGATCTATGTATTTGCCGCAATCGCACTTACTTTCACATTCGCGGCAATATTGGGGCCATTGTTTAAGATAAGATCAATTCGTCAGGAGGCAGAATCATTAGGAGCGTGTGGACAGCCGCCCGGAGGTCTGAACCTCGATAGCATCGCGCAATTGCATTCGAAAATGCCGACTGAAAAAACAGAAGCCCTGTTAGCTCTTGCTCGAGAAGTGTACCCTACGTACGTTTTTCGAATGAGAGTATTCACGGTAGTTTTTATTGCATCAGCTGGTGTGATCCTTCTTGGCTGGTGAGGCTAATCTGATTTTGAATCCAGGATTCCAGCCCTTTGGGTTTGCTGGGTGTCTGTACGATGTGGATACGAAGCTTTGTCACTTTGGGGCGCGGGAGTACGATGCGAGCACGGGGCGGTGGTTAACTAAGGATCCGATTGGGTTCGCTGGGGGTTCGACGAACCTATACGGGTATGTGCTCAATGATCCCATCAACTGGATCGACCCTACTGGGTTGAAAATCGACAACCGTACTGGCGGTCGCATTCCGGCCGAGGTTAGAAACTCGGCGATTTACAGAGCGCTGGACCGTAGATCGGAAATGGTTACGATCCGATCGAACAGCTCCATGCCGTACTTCGGTCTGACTTCCCAAGTTGGCACAAGCAGTCAGCTGCTCGAGGTCAACTTCGGATGGAATCTGAACCCGAATGAATTGATCGACACGTTCATTCACGAGTTAGGGCACGTCGAGGCCAACCTCCTGTTCAACTTCAATACTTCGGCCGACTTCGACCACTCGTCGTTTGTTCCCTCGGCACTCGAAAGGAATATTAACGTATGCAAGTAGACCGAGTCGCCACTTTATTAATCGGTGGAACGCTGTTCCTGGCGCCGACGGCATTTGCGAAGTGCTGGAGTGCAGGCGAGGTGCCCCCGAGCTACTGTGTCAACGCCCAGGTGACGAGCGCTGAAAAGTCACCCCAACAAGGCTGCGTGGCGACGGTTAAGGTAAAGAAATTCTCCATTCCTCGTGCGGAATCCCAAAGTCTGAGCGCTGCCCAGAAGCTTAAGGATGGGCGAGAAGTGTTTGCAAAAGTGAGTTTCGCGGACTGTAAGGTCCCGAAAAATGGATCCGAACTAAAAGGTCTTTTGATCGCTCTCTGCAACGACAAGGGACAGCCAGGGAAAGCCGAGTATGAATTTTTTCCAGGCGAGATGACCAAGACCATCTCTCTGGGCCTCCAAAAAGAATTCGTTGATTGCGATTGGAGTAAGTAGGCCGGGGTGCATCACCGAGTGTCTATGTCCTTTGCAGCTCTCTGGTCGTTCATCGTCCGGGCGGTCATTTAGTTATCGGTGCGGCCTCTAGGTGGCGAGCTTTGGTGGCCCGAAGTTGCGCCGTGGACGCGTGGATGGTCGCTCCACGGGTCACTCTTGGATTATGATGGCACGGAGAAAGTCGAAAGGTCGGAGAAAAATGGAACAGGGTCAGGCGTTCTGCATAATCGCAGGTGACGAAAAAGTTTTGAAACTTATAGAACGCATTTGGCGTATCCAGCTTAATATCGAAAGTCTGAAACGAGTATTTGTAGCACTTAAGAGAGTCTGGGACGAGTTTCAGAAGCAAGAAGATCAACGTGACTCTCTATTTCTTGAAGCACTTACGTTTTATTCGGTCGTTGAATACACAAAATGTTTCAACTCAGATTTTAGCGACAAGCTTGATTCGAATGTATTCTCCGATGCTCTTCCGGATAACGCTTCGCCATCTGATCTTTCCGAACGCGAGTTTCACAACTTGGTCATGAATTACCGCAACATGCATTTGGCCCATGCGGGTCGACTGCTCAAGGTTTCCGAAACGGGTGGAATCAAACTTGCGAACGGTGATTTCGGAATCGGAGCCATTGTAGCAACTCGCTCATACCGAGAAGAGTTTTATTTTTATAGCGGTTTAAACGCTTTGGCCGTTAAAGCTCTGAGCGAGGCTCAAAGGAGAGCTTTAGCTGCTCAGCAAAAGCTAATGGATTTGATCAGAAACGGCGAAGCAAAAATTACCGACGAGATCTTGAATATTATTCCGATTCCAGAATCGCTGACTCCGAGGGAGATGTGGGGGCTCCCGCCTCGTACGCGCAGCTAGCGCCAGCCTGCCTTAGAGTTTCGGATTACTCTGAATGCGGCGAGAGCGAGCTAGAAACCGCACATTTGGGGTCTCTCGCTTTCGAGCGGAAACTCACTGTGGCGCAAGCGAGTTTAGCTGTTAGAATTATTAGGGAATGGGCGCACTCAAACTCGAAACCGCATCAAGCACCAGGTTCCAGCCCTTTGGGTTTGCTGGGTGTTTGTATGATGTGGACACTAAGCTCTGTCACTTTGGGGCGCGCGAGTACGATGCCTCGATCGGGCGGTGGCTTACCAAGGATCCAATCTTGTTTGCGGGTGGAGACACGAACCTCTACGGATATGTCGTTCAAGATCCGATCAACTTGATTGATCCATCCGGAAATTTCGCTATAGCGCTACCGTTCGTGCCATATTTAGCCGAGGCAGCATTCGTGGGTTCGGCTGCGATTACCGGATGGGTTATGAGTAAACTCCTGCCGATAAAAGGCCCGCCGAACGGTTCGATTGTTGTTCCCAATCCTGCGACGGGAGGAAAGAAGCAGGAGCGATTTTACGGACCAAATGGAAGTCCTATAAAGGACATAGATTGGGATCATAATCACGGAGCTGGTTCTCCGCATGTACATGATTGGGAAATCGGGCCAGATGGCCGTCCAATTCGCGGTAAGGGCCGTGCACCAGGTGAAGGAGAATGTAAATGACGGGGGAAGAAAAAGTTTTTACGCCGATAGCGTCCGGTGAATTTGGAATCGTCAGCGATGCGTGGGTACATGATTCTGAGATCGTCGGTATTTTTTTGCCCGACTCCAAACGAAAAACGCTAAAAATTTATTTACAAGCCGAGAGTGGGGAAAAGCATGAAATTGAATTTGAAGAGGTGCGTGCGTTTTCTTGCTCCGCTTTTACCCTGCAAAACGTGGTGCTCGAGATGCTCTTACAATCGAAAGCCGATCTCGATAATGATGTCAAAGGCGCGTTCGCAGACTGCGATCCAAAATACGTAGAGGAACTTTGTGACCGAATAAGACAAGGAAAGTCTTCCTACGCAAATTTACAGCCGAGTGTGGGATGCGAAATTAAAATCGTATTTGACCGATTAAAACACTCAATTTCAAAATAACAACTCACGACATTGAGCGCAGCCAGTTGAATCAAATCTTTAACTACGATTCATCGCAGTCTGTTTGCCAAAAACCCAATGATGGATTCCAGCCCTTTGGGTTTGCTGGGTGTCTATATGATGTGGATACGAAGCTTTGTCACTTTGGGGCTCGGGAGTATGATGCCAGCACGGGTCGGTGGTTGTCTAAGGATCCGATTGGATTTGGTGGTGGCGACACGAATCTTTACGGCTACGTGTTGAACGATCCGATCAACTTAATCGACTCGAGCGGACTAAGCGCCAGAGATGTAGAATTAATCATGACTACGTTCAATTCGACGGTAAGTTCGATGACCGCCAACGGTCAGAGAAGTTCCAATCCATACTGGAACAACTTCTCGAGGACTTTGAATAATTATTCTGGTGGAGTTCTTGGGTGCGGATACCTAGGCTGCGGCGAACAGAATGACGTCCTGGTGGCGGCATTGAATAAAAATAAATATGATGACCGCTGGGACTTTAGTTGGCAGGGAAGAATGTTTCCGCTTCCACATCAATGGACTAGAGCATTTTCCAGTAACCCGAATGATCCGGATATCATTCTTGATGCGTGGAACAATAAAGCTCAGTGCGTAGGAAAATAGATCAATGAAAGCAAAGATTTTTTGGACAGTATTCTTAGGGGTGATTGGAGCAGTGGTTGCCAGCAAGGATGCCGTAATTGATCCGACAAAGGTCGGAATTTTTTCCCTGGTTGGCGCTGCGCTCGGATTCACTTTAGGGTTCGTATTGAGCAAGAGATCAAAAGCCTCGGCACCGCCTAATAGAGAGCATTAGACGGAGCATATCGGTCCGGTAGACTTGTGGATAAGTATAGGCGCATTGAGTGAATCAGTGGCCAAATCGTGGCCAAGAATTTTCAAAAATCCTCGAAATTCGGCCGAAAAGCCGCCACGATCTAGGAACGGCCGCGAATTCTTGCACGGCCGGCGAGTGGGAATTCCATGGAGAAATACAAAAACCTTAGTGGTGATTCACCGATTGTGGAGTTCGAAATTGGAACCGATTCCATATCCATTAAGTTCAAGGATGGTTGGATTTACATTTTCAATGGAGTTCGACCTGGAGCACTTCAAGTAGAGAAATTGAAATCCTTAGCGGCCGCAGGAAAAGGACTGAGCGGTTACTTGAGTAGCAATGTCGGTAAGAATTTCTTTTCGAAGAGACGGTTTTAGAGATGTGGCGGTTTCGCGCGTTCGCGGTCGCAAATTCTATCGCTGTCTCGAGTTGCTCCTATCCTTATACAGTCCTAAAGCGCTTCGGAAGGTCGCCGATATGAAAAGACGTTTTGTCATCAATGCTTACAACAAAGTCGAAATTAGCTCCGAGTTGCAACGCGGATAGGCGATGCAACTGCTGATTTTTAGCCAACTGATCGAAGAAAAGTATTCAATTACCTTAAAGGCCCCGTCTGTCTCTTAGTAGTTAAAGATCAACCCAAAAGCCATATACGATGACCCTATATCCGAAAACGCATTCAAAGATCCTTTGGCATTTCACGGGAGGTCCAAAATGGAGCAAAGAGCGGAATTGCCAGGAGCGAAATCCTAAGCCGATCGCGGACGCTTACGATATCCTATTAAAGATACTTGAATCCAAAGCGATCAGGATTGGTGGGTTTCACGAAGTGATCAAAGTCCGTATTGCGCGTGAAAGGTATTACGACTTTAAAGCAAAGAAAGTACTCACGCGCAGAAACCAAACGAAGCAGCTAAGTACGTCGCCTGTCTGCTGTGTCGCAGACATTCCGTTGTCCGAACTCTTCTATCACGCGAAAAGATATGGAAAAATCGCGATCGGTTTTCATCGAAAAGCTATTACAGATCATGGTTTCAATCCCGTTCTTTACACTCCTGTAAACGGCGAGATTGTTCACCATTTTTACCAGGCGCAAAGAGCGCTGGATTTAATGGATGATGGCGATATCGCAAGCGAGGTGGAGAGTCTCAAAGATGAGGTCGAAGGTCAGCTTTCGGATATTGAGGACGTAGACTTGGATATCGATACCGGATCGGTGGAGTTCGCAGCCCAAAGTCTCGTCGAGGAAGCGCAGGGGGCCTTAGAGCATTTAGAGGAGAGCCTTGCTTACACAAAAACTTACACTTCGAGAGAGTTCGAGAAAATATATGCAGAACGTGAGTGGAGATCGGTAGCGCCTTTCGAGTTTAGCATGAAGGACGTAGCTATGATCCTTTTACCTTCGAAAGGAAGTATTGATTGCTTTGAGAAATTCACTTCGAACGATCATCGGTCCCTCGATCTGCCGAGATCAGTGTCTGTCGTTCGTTGGGAAGATGTAATTGAAGGCTAAGTGGAGCCTCTAGAGAGCCGTGCAAGCGATTATTGTAAGCTGGTAATTTAGTCGTGGTGGCCAAAAAGTGGCCAAAGCTTTTTGCTCTGGCTCGAAACTCACAAAATTCGAGGCTACAATTTTCGCCCGAAAGTTCGGAATAGCTCTGAAAGAAAAGAGTTTTCGAAAGATCAGCGTGCTTCTGATTACGGCCGTGCCAGCCAGTATGATGCTGGCACGGGTCGGTGGTTGAGTAAGGATCCGATCCTGTTTGCGGGTGGAGACACGAATCTTTATGGGTACGTGTTGAACGATCCGATCAACTTAATTGACCCGAGTGGCTTGGCTCCTGGCGACAGTTTCTCGACTGAATCTGCTGCGGGATATGACGCCATTAACTACATTAATAATGCGTCGATCTCCCATAACAGAGAGTTCTCCGGCTCTATTTACCGGACTGCCTCTGGTGGGTATTCCTATACGGTTCCAAAATGGGGATCGGAGGCAGGAGCGAATCCTTTACCTTTGCATCCAAATACCACGGCAATCTTTCACACCCATGCGGGTTTTGATCCGAGATACCGGAATGAGGAGTTTTCTCCTGCTGACACTCGGTTTTCACGGAGTCGTGGATTAGGATCTTATTTAGGTACGCCGTTCGGAAGCACACAATTTCAGGGCGCTAACGGTAGCTGGACTCGTATGTCCGGTCCAAATAGTTGCGGGAGATAGATTATGAAGAATTTCGCTGTTTTCTTTGCGGTCCTATTCGCTATGGGGGGTGCCAACGCTTCGGCAAAAAAGGCGTCGGTTCCGCTCGAAGATGTATTGAAGAATCCGCACAACTACCATGAGAAGATTATTGAAGTCGTCGGCGTTGCCACGATTGAATTTGAAGGCACTGCCCTCTACCTGGACCAAGGGGCGCAGAGTGGATCCAATTACGACAAAGGAATATGGCTAGAAGTGGCCGGAACCTCTTTCAATGACAAGAAATATACTGGGAAGCGAGTCGCGGTGAAGGGGAAGTTTAGTGAGACGAATAAAGGGCATTTCGGCGCGTGGAAGGGAGCTTTAGAAGGTATCTCTAAGCTCGAAATTCTCAAAGCTGACTCAAAAAAATGAGAGGTTTGCCCTCTCTGACTACGTCCAAATGAGAAGAAAGCTAGCGCTTTTCCTACTTGTCTATGTTGGTGGAATAGTTGTTCTGATGCTTAATTTTCGGAAGCAGTTACCGGAAAATAGGTGGACACTTATCGGGCTTTTTCTAATTGTTCCGCCGATTTATTTTCTAATTGAACGTTTATTTCATAATCGTAGCGAACGGACCACTGTCGCGAAGGCTTCTGATGGAAATAGACTTTAAGCACTCGTCTCCATATGCGAAAGAACGCCTAGGATTAGCCGAGGTGGCGTTAAGGGCGTCGGGCAAAAATTTAGGTGATTTCATTGAGAGAGTTCGCACAATCTTAGGTGAGCTTCAGCCTAGCGATACGGTAGCTTTTCACGGGATTAATGCAGAAGTTTGGCATGACCTTCTTCCCAGAGCTGAAATGGCCATGCATCCGAAGCATGGGTTTAATGAAAGTATTGTTGCTTTCGAAAAGAGGACCGGCGCCACTGCCTTCCTGAAGAGGGCTCGCGCCGAGAACCTGATCGCGGTTTTAGGTCCTGGGGACACGCCTCTTGCCTATATGGAAGGCATCCTAAAAAAGTCGGGACAATGGTGGAAGTTGCAGTCGTCCGATATTGTAAAGACTTGGGTAAAAAATCTACCGGCGAAGATGGTAGTAATCTTTCTCTCCCATGATCATTTGAGCGCAGAGTTCTATGGGGATCTCTCAGTGATCGAAAGCGTCGCGGTACAGGCAAAGGCCTTACGGTAGGCGCTCAGTTGCTTCGTTTAGAGGATAGAAGTGCTAAAGAAAACTATATGGGTTGTTTTAGCGATTGTCGCAATCTTCGGCTTATTCATTAAGGTGAAGTCATGCTCTTTGGAGCGCCACGTGATTAGCAGTTTGGAGCCTCAGAGTGACTCTGGAAAATGAGATCAAGTACTTAAGAAAAGTTCTTTCGAACGTGCTGAGCAAAGTGCGGAAGCTTAAACGCTCACCACCGGATCGGTATACCGAGGGACGTCTCGAAAACATGCAAAGCTGGATCAAAAAGATCGACGGCGAATTAGGAAAATTGCGCGGTCGTTTTAAGAAAAATAAAAAGTAAGGGGCCAAATCGTGGCCGAAAATTTCAGGAAATTCTCGAAATTGGGCCGGAAAACCCCTCATGATCTAGAAACGCCTTCGGATTCTTACACCAAATTGACCTCGATTTTCGCGAGGCACTTGCCCCAAGAGTCCTCGATGCAGTTTCTAAATCATGAATAAGTTTTAAAAAAATCAGCTCTCGTACGGTCCGCAAAAGATCTTCCGGGCAAGTTTCCCGATGCTTCCAACGCAATAAGTGCGGAAACCCGCGCCGAAATCCAAGGTAAATTAGCCGAGCTTGAGCAGCTCATTCCAAGTGAGGGCTGCAGACTTATCATGGAAATGAGCGGGGGTGGCCCCGGCGAGAGCCAGATCCTCGCCAATGAGTCCGGGTACCTTCGTTTCGGCTTTGAAATGATGAAGGCCGCTTATGCTGAACAGTATCGCGACCAGGGTGGGGCGCCATCTACCTATGTGAAAGTAAATTTGGACGGAGTCATCTCGGATCGTTCGCAGATCGTGTTTGATTCGTTCGTCCGCACGGAGGGAGAACTAGTAGAGCCGACCTACGTCCCCTCGACTAAAGAGAACCTCATTCCTCTTCTATTTGTTTTAGGGTTTATTTGTATGATTGTGTTTTCCATCATTGGTTGTACGACGACGGTTAGCAAGTGGCTCAATCAATGAATTGCTTTCTTCGAAGAACCAGCGCTTGCATTATTCTTCGAACGTTAATGCTTTCCACATTGTTGATGGGAGTCCCCACAGTCGATGCGCAACCGTTGCGGTTCGAAGTGCAAAATAGACCCCACATCCATTACTTCTCGTTGTTAGACTGTCTGGCCGCCTGGAAGGTCGACTACTGTAGTGACTACGGCGCAATTCGCGATGAATTCGAAAAGCACCACCCTGGCTTTTTGGCATCCAATGAGGTTCTGCTGGAGCGGTTCGACAATATCCGCGGAAGATATTTCCGTGGGTTGAATACTTTCGATAAAGACCCAAGAGTTAATCGAAACGGACTGTTCGCCTGGATTGAAGCGTTCTCCGCTGATCCCGTCGCCGAGGTTGTCCACAATTCTGTCGATGAGTCAGAAATGATGACGCGACTTCTAAAGACCTGGAAACCTGACGAAGTCAGAGTTCTAAACCTCCTCATTCAGGCCATTAAGAAATCAGCGCCTGAGGTCGAAAAGGAAATTCCAAAGTTCGTTCAGAAGTCCGGATTAAAGCAAGTTTTGGAGTCGGAAAAAGCACGCAAATTTTCCGACAAGATCGTTCGCTTCTACGGAGTAAAGGAATCAGAGATCAAAGCATTCCAAGTTTCATTCGCTTGGACTCCGATAGTGAGTATCGATTGGGCTGTTCCTATCGGTCGCACCATGCTTCTTCGGAGAAGCGTTGCAGACCGACCGCGCAATGATGACGACGCAACCGTATTCCACGAATTTGTTCACTACGTTTCTGCGTTCCAAGACTTCTCGAAGAAGCGGAAGTTCACCGACGTCTTCCTCGCTGGGTGTGATCCCCGAACAAAGAATATATCCGGACTCGAAATTCTAGAGGAGCCCATGGCCGTTGCATTTGAAATGGCCTACCGTAAGGAGATTGACCCTAAACGTTTTGCCGGTACCAAGAGCTGGTACGCAAACTCTTGGATTGAGAGTTATGGAATTGCTCTCCATCCCCTAGTCACAAGTTATATACTTAGTAGAAAACCTCTCGACGAAACATTTGTCCGGTCGGCATCGGAAATATGTAAGTCGGTTTTGGATCAGACCCAGAAGGTAAAATTCCCGGATTCCTCTGTACGTTCTACCCGTACAAGGGTTTCCCGCTAATTGGTCGCTCTCCGCCCTACTTAACGCACATCCCCCGTCAAACATCACGTCGCATCAAGCACTCGCGGTGATCAAACAAGCGTAAACCGGTACCCCGCCGTAGGCACTCCATGCCGGTTTGTAAAAAATGGCCGTTGTTTACCGCTTCCTTCCCATTAAACTTAAACAATCACCCATCGAAAAGAGTTCGATGTTTCATGCCGGGACTCCGGCGTGGCTTTACGAAGGATTCGTATGCGCCGGAAACTATCACCGTTTGCAAAACTCGTCTTCGTCTCGTCGTTCGCGACCGCTTCGGCTTTCGCGATCGAATGCCCCACCGACGGAAGTCCGGTCCAGCTCGAGCGCTTTCGAGATGCGGCGGCGACCGCACTGTCCACCTCGCCCAACGCGGTCGATTCGACGCACGAAGATCTAAAGCGTTGTTTCGCGGACCGCGTCCCAGCCTGCGTCCAGCGCGTACAGTCCTTCGTCTCCACTCGTCGTACGTTCTCTTCGAGCGCTTACGATACCCACGCGCGCGACGACGCTCGGAAGCAACCGCCGGAAGAATTCATCGATCGCCGCGTGAGCGGAGGAACTCTCGTCCTTCGAAATGATATCGAAAACATCGCGAAGTCGAAGAACTGGCCCGTCGTCCGATATAAAAGCCGGCACGCCGGCGGTTTCGACGCGGAAACTCCTTCGCTCATGATGATCCGGGTTCCCGGCGACCAGCTCGATCCGCCCGTGAATTATGACCGCTATCTGAACTTCCCCATTCCCGCGGACGATGCCGTCGACGACTTAAACCCCCTGCCGCAGAAGAATCTCGCGTTAAGCCCCGACGAACTCGAGCGCGGTGATCACCCGCGACAGTTCACGATCGTGACCGTGACGCGACCGCCGCTCGATCAGCGAAGCGAGGTTCTCTTCCAGAAATACGGACGCTCGGGTTCGCGCTGGGTTCCGGATTCTCCCGCGAGCGTCGCCTCCTGTTATGGATGCCATCCGAGTGGCCTTCGCGCGATCAGCCCGCTCGGCTATCACGTCCGTAAGAACCCCGATGGCCAGACCGAACGCCAACTCCCGGAGTCGGAGTGGGTAAAGGTACGCGAGATGAACCACGCCATGGACGTGTCGATGAACGGAAAACTTCCCGACTGGCGCGGCGTCGAACGCAGCGGCGAGTTCCGCTCTTTTCTCGACGTCGCCGGCGTCGGGCCGATCGTCGGCCCGACGAATCCGCTCACTCGGATCACGATCCCACGCGAAGACGCGCCGCCGATCGAAGTCCCGCTGACTCGCCAGAAGGAATTCATTATCGGCGGAACGCTGAATGGCGTCGAATACCCAGGCTGCTACCAGGCCCGCCAGGAAATTTCCGTTCGCGACATCTTCGGCCGCCCACCCGGGCGGGGCAACGTCTACCGACTCACGCGCGAGCCGGCGGTGCGCTGGCAGGCCGTCCGCGATGCGATGAACTGTGGGAGCTGCCACGGCAACGTCGCGCGCGGGGCGCTGAACGATCGCATCGATTTCGCCCAGATCGACTTTAAGATCCTGGTCGACCAGTCGATGCCGGTCGGATTCCACCAGAATCCGATGGACCGCGGCAGTCCGAATGCGCCCGTCCAGGATCGATTAAACCCGAACGAGCGAATCGCGCTCGCGAACTGTCTGAAGGTGGAGTTCCAGTCCTACGAGCGAAATAAAACGAAAGAGTGGCTGACCGAGCAGAGCTGCGGGGCGAACTCGACCGCGGCCAGGGCCCCGGACACGAAATCCGCGAAACGAAAGTGGTGGCAGCGATGATCGCCCACTATCCGTACGGCGCCGCCGTTCGAAACTTCTCGGTTCTCTTCGTACTCGGTCTCGTCCTTTTCTGTCCGGGCCCGATCGGTCTTGCGATCGATCAGATCACCACCGATGGCCCGGTCGCTTCGGCCTGGAACTGCGAAGTCACGGACGAGTCTCTCCAGGCGGTCGAGGCCACCCATCTCACCCGTTTCCAGCTGCTCGTCGTCGAAGGAAAAGTCGCCGAGGCGGTCGTCTATACTTCCCATCTCGGCGGACCGCATCTGGTTCGCGGAGTCTCCGAATCCAGCATTCGCGATGGCGTGATCGAAACGAGACTCGCGAACGAGGATGCCCATGGCGACGCCTATACCTACGATATCGGTCTCGATCCGGCTTCTTCCTCCGCTCGTGTGGACGAGAACTTCGTTTACCGGACTCCGAACGGAACCGAGGCCGGCGGCGCTATCGGGCACTACGACTGCAGCGAGGCGAAAGTCGCCTGGCCAGAGAACAGTTCCGGCTCTGAATAAGATTTCGATTTTACCGACCCACTTCTTCGAAAGGAATCCTATGTACCGTTCCATGATCTTCCTCTCCCTCCTGCTTCCTGCATTCGCGTCGGCCGCCTCGCCGAACCTGAGCGGGAAAATTCGAAACGCGCAGATCGGCGACGACGCCGAAGGCCGCAAATACGTTCGCTTCGAAGTGGAAGTCGCGAATACCGGCGACGCGGCGGCCGAGGGCAGCCTTCGGATGAAACCCTTCCTGGTCGCCCGCGATGACGAACGGAAATCCGTAGTGCTACCGAATCTGAATGCCTCCGTTTCGATCGGCCCCGGTCAGTCGGCCACCCTCGCTTACCGCGAACTCCTGCCGACGCTCGTCGCCCACGACTGGTGGGTCGGCGGAGTGATCAACCCCGACTGGGCGATCCTCGAGGACGGTCCTCGGTATAAGTATGACAACACTCCGGACCTGGTTCCGGTCGGTCAGTTCGCCGTGTCCGAGGGAGTCTATGCGGGTCCCGGCCGCTTTGACTTCTACGGTCGCGTCGTCGATGCGAACGCCACCGAATGGGGTTCCGTCAGTCACTCGCTCCGCGCGATCGCGCGCGGTCCGTCGGGCGGCCTCGACTTTCCGAGCGCCTCGCTACGCGCGCTCTTCGGGGTGATCGATTTCGAAACCCGGAAAGTGATGCTCCTCGACTACAACCGGAACTCCGATCCGGAAGATCCGGAGAAGGCGTGGTACGCGATCTCCTGGTATTCGGAGAAAGACGCCGAGAATAACGAGGTATCGGTCGACTACTACTGGAACAACATCCTCTACGGACACGTCGCGCCGGGATCCTATCGTTTCTTTACGCTGCTGAATTCGCGCGATCTGATCGAAGAGCCGAATTTTTACGACAATATGGAGACTTTGCCGCTCCAGCTTTCGCTCATCGACTTCCCGGGTCGCTCGATGGTCCTCGCGGCCTCGACCGCGAATACGCCGACGACCCGTACGGTCGCTCTGCGTGGAATGTATCCGGGCACCGTAAATTACACGGCGAAACTCGTCTCCGAAACCGCCGAACTTTCGATGGATCTCGGTGCGGGGTCCCTTACAGACGAAGGTTCGATCGTCCTGAATTTTCCGGGCCTCGCGCCCGGAGAATATTCGGCGGAGCTGAAAATCGCGGCCGAGATGAACTCGGGCAACGTTTCGATGGAAAACTATCGCCAGGAATATACGATTCCCGTTCGGTATACGGTTTACGACCAAGCCGCTCCCGCGCTCGAAGTCTCCGATGCCGAGATCGAACTCTACTCGCGCCAGGAGCACGATTCGGACGCGAAGCGGCTCGTCCTTCGGAATACGGGAACCGCGCCGATGGATTTCATCCTTCATTCGGATAAGCCATGGATCCGGCTTTCGCAGCGGGCGGGAAGAATCGAGCCGGGCGAGCGCGTTCGGATTTCCGTGGTCGGAACCTCCGTCGCCAACCTCGGAGCCGACTCGGATTCCTATGCCGAAGGCAACGTCTGGGTGGAGGCGAACACCGTCGTCGACGCCTCGACCGCGCCCATTCGCATTAAACTCGAGACGCGGAACCAGTAGGGAATGGGTCGCCTCGCCGCACGGGTCGCGTTACCCGTCCTCGCACTGTTCGCCGGATTTCTTGCGACACCTGCGGATGCGGCGGGGCCCTTTACTATCGACGCGGAAAAAGAACTCCTGATTCGTGATCTGAGTGTCGTCGAAGATCCGCGTGCGAAGGCGATGGGTCCCTGGGCATTCGGTGGAATCATCGAGGAGATTGCCCCCGCGGACGCCTCGAAAAACGGATTCACGGAACGTTGGCTCAGGCAATGGCCCACGGTCACGCACCTGAACGGATTTTCCGTCGAACCGCGGAGGTTCGAACGCTATCGCATGCTCTGGCCAGCGGAGGCTCGGGCGGGGCTTGAGCTGGAGAAAGCTCCTTTCCGCCTCCTTTCCCTCGTTTATCGCCCCGACATCGCGAATGAAGAGGCGCCGTATGGCGAGTTTCGCTTGGTCTATTCGGGAGTTCGCCCGAGCGATCGCCAGGGAGTCCAGTTCCTCCTCATCTTCGAGTTCCGCATCCCGGGCGAAAGGGGACAGTGGGCGAAAGCGTTCCACCGACTGGGCGGCCTCCCGTTCGGCTCCGCATATAACTCGGAACTGGAAAAGCTCACGCGCAGGCTCGCCACTCGTGAAAACTTCCTCCGCGTGCGGACGAATGATTTTTATGCGGATACGATCTGGGAACTTCGGCAGTTCGAGCTCGATCGCTCGGGCGACCTCGTCCAGGTGCCGCTGACGAATACTCCCGACCTCGAGTTCGACGAGGGAAAGCCCCGCGAAGCGATCCTCTTCGATCTCCTGCGCGAAAATGAAACGAAAATTATCGACGGAACATTTCGGTTCCCGGAATCCTTTCTCGCCGGTGCGGCCTGGGTCCCTGGAGATTCTTTCCGCTGGCTGCCGAATTCGCGAAGCCGGCTGGCGCCCGAGGTGGGTCGAAAGATTTCGGAGGGAACGTGTAACGGTTGCCATGGGGGGGAGACCCGTACGATCTTTTCGCATATCGGTCCACGCGGGGAGCGCTCGCGTGCGCCGATTTCTCCCTATCTCCGCCGGGAACTTTCGCTTCGCGCGGATCGCCTGGTCGAACTCCTGGGGCCCGCCGGAGGGGTGTCTGGACCGCCGGTGATGAATAATAAAGTGCATTAATTTTAGAGACTTACACGAAGATAAGACGCACCGCGTCTTTTTCCGTTGCTAGTCCAGGGGCCGCGGAATATACCCCTCCCAGATTCGGTTAAAGCCTGAAGGGGGCTTCTTTAATGCAGTCTGGGGAACCACTCTATCTCTCTCGTCGCGGGATTCGCGAGCTAGCGACGCTAGCTCTCGGACTGGTCCTGGCGACGGGATGCGGAAAGGAAGAGCAGTCGAAGTCGCTGATCTGCGACCGCAGCTCCTATATCCGCCAGAGCGGCGAGTTTAAGCCCGACGAGGGGAAAAAGATCCGCCCCGTTTCGAGCGCCCAGCCGAT
The DNA here is from genome assembly GCA_964485835.1 of uncultured Bacteriovoracaceae bacterium. Lineage (GTDB taxonomy): Bacteria > Bdellovibrionota > UBA1018 > UBA1018 > UBA1018 > JACMQW01. The sequence goes on along the minus strand of CAZAKW010000006.1, from coordinate 8,914 downwards.
CGCGAAAGGTTATTTCGGGAAGCCGTATAACCAGGACTGGCTCCGGAACGTGGGCACCGCTTCGATGAACGATACGATCGAATACATCGAAAGCAAGGGCGCGGACGTGTATCAATCTAAGGCCATCTCCGAAGAAAGCGCGCGGAACTTCACCCATGCGCGGCTCCTCCCGTGGGAGCTCGAAAAACGTTGGCGCGAGTCCGATAGCGCGCGCCGGTCCGAGGGCTGCGCCTTTCTCGGCGGGCTCTATCTTCTTAAGGACCCGAACGTGGAGGCGCTGAAAAAGAAAGCCGCCATCATCATCCGCGAGGACGGCAACCGATGGACTCTCGTCCACGAGTTCATGCACCATAACTTTAAGGTCCAGTCCGTCGCGGGTGGCTTCGATGACCGGGAGGTCCAGGGTGACCGCATCGAGGGCATGACCAAGGTGCACCAGTATCTCAGCGACCGGAAACTGAGTGAGAAGCTGAAGGCCGAACGCGCGATCCCGGAATTCATGAAAGCGGTATCCGCCATTCACGAGCTGATCCTCGAGTACGCATTCGAAGAAATCGCGATCGAGGCCATGCTCCAGGACGCCTACGACGAAGGAACGCTGGATTATGTTCCGGCGGGCGCCTACGCGAACGCTTCGCTCTATATCGAGGCGTCGAAGAAGGCGGCCGGGAGGATTTACGAGGGCATGGACGAGACCTATACCGCGCTTCGCCGCATGTCCTCGATGAACGGGCTCTGGGACGAGTACCATTCGCTGGCTGACTATCTCGCGATGAAGGAAAAGCGTCAGTCGCAGCTGAAGGCGATGTTCGCCGCGCGCGACGCGGCCCGCGGAATGTCCGCCAAAAATCCCAACGTGATCACGAGCAGCGACGCCGCGCGACCGAAGAAGAAGAAAAAGGGCGCCGGCATGCTCGTCTCGGCATCGGGCGGCGAAGAAGCGGCGCTCGCGCCTTGCGGGCATGCGATGGCGCTCGACCTGAAGATGAATGATGTGATCCGCGCGCTGGACGCGATGAATCGCAACTAGGAACCCACGAAGCAGGTTTGAGAGAGAGGCGGAGCGGACGAGGCATTTCCTGGCGCCCGGAGCATATTCCGGCCACCGGTCGAAAAAAGAACTCGTCCGCCCCGGCTTTACTTCTGTGGTAACAATGGACTCGTGACCCGTGCTCCCGTTTCTCCGATGCTTCCGATCTCGCTGATCGTCGCGGTGGATGTCCTGGGCTTGACCCTCGTGATCCCGCTGCTGCCCTTCTACGCCGAAAGATTCGGCGCTTCTCCCTTCGTCGTCGGAATGCTCGTCTCGGCGTACGCACTGGCCCAACTCGTCTCGGGTCCGCTGCTCGGCAGCCTCTCCGATCGCGTGGGCCGCCGACCGGTTCTCATCGTCAGCCAGATCGGTACGCTGCTTGGATTCATCATCCTCGCGCGCGCGGAGGTGCTCTGGGTAATCTTTCTCTCGCGCCTGATCGACGGATTCACGGCCGGGAATCTTTCCGTCGCCCAGGCCTATATGGCCGATGTCACGAAAGTCGAGGACCGGGCGAAGTCTTTCGCGGTCATCGGAATCGCGTTCGGCGTGGGTTTCCTGCTCGGACCCGCGATCTCGGGGTATCTCTCCCAGTTCGGTTTTACCGTCCCGATTTACGCGGCCGCCGGACTCTCGGCCGTCAGTATTCTCGGTACCGTCTTCTTTCTGAAGGAACCGCCGCGCCACGTTTCGGCTGCCGAAGAGCGGAAGCTCGGCCTCTTCCAGATTTTCGCCTACCGCAAGGACTTCCAGAACCCGAAGATCGCGACGACCCTCTATCAGTTCTGCGCTTTCTTCATGGCGTTCTCCATTTTCATCGCTGGCTTCGCCCTCTTCGCCGAACGACGATTCACCTGGGAAGGGGCGCCCTTCGGTCCGCGCGAAGTCGGCTACGCTTTCGCCTATACCGGACTGCTCGGCATCTTTATCCAGGGGGGGCTCGTCGCCCGGCTCGTAAAAAAGTACGGCGAAGAGAAGACCGTACTCTGGGGATTCTGTTCCGCCGCGGTCGGATATACCCTTTTAGCCTTTGCTGGAAACATTCCCTGGCTCGTCGTCTCGGCGACCTTTTCCTCGTTCGGTTCCGGGGTTCTGCGGCCCGCGCTCACGGCGCTGGTCTCTCGCGAAAGCGCCCCGCACGAACAGGGACGGATGATGGGCCTCATCCAGGCCATCAACTCCGTCGCCTCGATCATCGGCCCACTCTGCGCGGGTTTGCTGATCGATCGCGGATTGCTGACGGCCTGGGCGGGGACCATCGCGGTCTTCTGCGTCTGGGGATTGGCGCTCCTTCTCCGAAAAAAATCTCGCTCCTCTCCCGCGAAAATCGCTTAATTCGCGCTCCGCGTTTCGGCTACGATGGGGGAAGGAGAATTTAAAACACATGTCAAACACGGCAAATTCGAATGCATGGCAGGCTTGGGTCCACGTGAAATGGAAGCCGGGTACGCCCGAGAACGCTTGGGAAAGCTGGTCGAAGAACGGTTGGGTCCGCGGCGTTTGGTCGACGACCGGATCCTGGGACGCGATGGTCTGGGTCGACGCGAAGAACTGGGACGACCTCGAGAAATTCGTCTGGAAAGAAGTACGCACGAATCAGTGGGTCGATCGTACCGAAACCACCTGGGCTAAACAGTGGTGGTGGGGCGGCGAATCCAAGAAGGCTTCCTAAGCCCGATTCGATTTCGCGACCGCGGAATTTAAAGTAATAAGCGGCTTTCGGGAGCTTTCCCGGAAGCCGTTTTTCTTTTCCGAACTCCCAAAGTATTCGGCGCGGACCTGCATCTCCGCTCGCTTCGCGATCGCATCCGCATCCCGGCATTCGTGCGCGAAGAAGGAAGGGAGATAGGTCACCGTCATTCTCACCGACGGATTCGTGAAGAGGCGGAGGAGGTGCGCGCCGATCGAGATCTCGCCGTGGACCGTGAGCCGGTCGCGGTTCTCGTCGCCGACGGGCTCCCCGCCGATCGAGAGGAAGCGAAGCGCGATGGGCTGGATCTCGACCTTCGGGCATCGGTAGGCGCAGTGCAGGAGCCCGTTTCGGAATCGCAGAATCTCGGTGCCGTTCGTGCTCGTACCTTCCGGAAAAATGACGACGGTTCGCTGGTCGGCGAGAAGCTCCGTTAGATTCCGGAGTTCGTTCGATCGTCCATCCCGGTTTCGTCGCTCGACGAACGTCGCGCCTCCGAAGCGCGCGAGCGCGCCGATTCCCGGAGCTTCGGCCATTTCCTGGCTCGTGACGAAGACCGCCTCTTCGAGCGAGGCGAGGGCGATGATATCGAGGATCGAAGTGTGGTTCGCGAGGATCAGTCGCGCGTAGCGTGGCGCGTGCCCCTCGGGCCGCCCAGAAATTTCGAGACGTAAGCCGATGGCTCGCGCCAGCCATCGAGCGAGTCTGCGATTGTTTCGCAGGCGCGCCGCGAGGCGCGGCTTCGCTCCCGGAATGAAGGCGGAAACCAGGCCGTAGCCGGAAAATGCCCCGAGAATCGTGACTGCGCCGATGGCGCCGAGCATCCGTCTCACGCCCCGAAGAACCTCCGCTGGAAGAGAGGGGAAAGCCGCTCGCGATCGAGCAGGGTGAAGAAGTCGATGCAGCGAAATTCCGCATCGACCGCCGGAGTCGGACCGAGCTTCGCGCCCGCCTTCAGATAAGAGACGAGCAGCGGAGGCAGGTCCGCCGTCTCCGAGGTTCCCGCGCTCGTGGTCAGGTCCACGCCGTATTCTTCCGGCCGATACCCCGGCCGCGGATGGATTCCTAGCGTCTCTTCGGTCTGGCCCGAGTTTCGGATCGCGAAGGTGGCAGTGGCGACCTGGATCGGGTCGATCGTCTGGATGCTCGAGCAACCGAGAAGGTAGCGCGTATCCGTCTTTTTCATGTATTCGGCGATTCCGCGCCAGAGCAGCTGGATCACCATCCCGTTTCGGTGGAAGGGTTCGATGCAGGCTCGACCGAGTTCGAGCTTCGTTCCGGGCAAATCCTTTACCCGTCCAAGCTCGAACTCGGACTCGGAATAGAACGTATCGAAGAAGTGCGAAGACAGGAGTCGATACGTCCCGACCGCGCGACCGGAGGGGCGATCGACGATCATCAGATGGTCACATGCGAGATCGAGGTGATCGAGCTCGATGCGGAAGAGTTTTCTTTTGCCTTGCAGCTCGCCCATGAAGACGCGGTGGCGAAGCTTCAGCAGCTCGTCGAGTTCGTCGGCATCGCTCGCGGTCTTGACGACGTACCGATCGGTTTCGAAGAGAAGGGGCACTTTCGGCGTGTAGCTCTGGGTCCATCTCGAGCGGACCAGCTTCGACGTGAGCGAGAGGTGTCCGAGCCCGTCTTTCAGTCTTTTCGTGGCGGTTGCGATCATATGCGTCCAGCATGAACGCGGATTTTCAGGGCTCCGTTAGGGAACCGTCACGAAAACGACCAGGGATCTTCAGATTATCGTCAGCGAGGCGGATTCGACCAGCGCGGCGAAGTGCAGTTCCCCATGCCGTAAGTGAGCCGCTTTACGAAAGTGCCATCGATGTTCATCACGTAGATGTTCTTTCCGGCCGCGCGATTCGAGCTGAAAACGACGAAGTTTCCGTCGGGGCTGAACGAAGGGTCTTCGTTGTTTCCCTGGTTCTTCGTCAGCCGCTCGATATTCGTACCGTCGGTATTCATGATGAAGATGTCGAAGCGTCCGTCGAGCCAGCCCGCGAAGGCGATTTTGTTGTCCTGCGGCGACCAAGACGGGGTGGCGTTGTAACTTCCGGCGAAAGTCAGCCGGCGAACGTCCGAACCATCGGAGTTCATCCGGTAAACCATCGGCGCGCCCGCCCGGTTCGACACGAAGGAGATTTTCTTTCCGTCGGGCGCCCAGTTCGGGTCGACGTCGACGCCAGCCGCGTTCGTCAGCCGGGTCACGCTCTTGGTGTCGGGATCAAAGCTGAAAATCTCGGGATTTCCGAGAAAACTCATGGTCAGCGCGATTCGTTTACCGTCCGGATGATAGTGGGCGCCGCTGTTAATGCCGGCCCGATCCGAGAGCATCTTCACCCGGCTCGTTCGAAAGTCGAACTGGTAGAGATTCTGGTTTTTTACGTTCTTCTTGTTCTTCGCGATCAGCGAGTAAGCGACGCGGGTTCCGTCCGGACTCCACGCCGGGGAGAGTGTGATCGAACGATGGTGGGAGATCTGGCGGGCATTCGAGCCGTCGAAATCCATGACGTAGACTTCTTTCGATTTCGTGCGGTCGCAGACCATCGCGATCTTCGTCAGAAAAATCCCCGGAAGTCCGGTGACCGCCTTCACGATGTCGTTCGCGATCGTGTGCCCGAGGGTTTTCACGTCGCCCAGGCTCGAGAGGTAACGTTTCGTCAGTACGGCGTTTCCGGTGCCGACGTTGTACAGATAGCCTTCGACGGCGACTCCCTTGTCGCTCGGCTGCACCGAAGCTTTAAAGACGAACTCGGCCTGGATCGATTTCCAGTTCGACATCTGGAAGCTCCCGGGCGCGACTCCGCTCGAGGTATCGATGTACGCCGACGGATCGAGAATCTGGAAGGACTCCATGTACTGCAGATCGGTTTTCACGGTTTCGAGCGCCTTCTGGCCGACGGTCCGCGCGTTTCCGGCGCTCGCGGTGAAGGCCGGAAGCGCGATGATCGTCTTCCGGAGTTTGGCTTGGCCGACGGCGATGTAGGGTTGCGCGGAGGATGCGGCGGGCGCTACCGGAGCGGGGTCTTCGGCTCGAACGGAGGGCGAAGTCAGGACCAAAGCTAAGAGAGTCGGGAAGAGGATTGGGTTTGGTTTCATACGGTCGCTCCTTCGTTTCGTGCGGGCTTAAAGCGGGAAGCCGACGGCGATACCGCGGCCTGATACGGTTTCCTGCAAATCTTTCGGGGGTTTCGGCAGCGGCTGTGCCCGGCTGATGGTATCCCGAATGGCTTTGTCGAATTGTTCGTTGCCCGATTCCTGGATGAACTTCGAATCGATGACGGTTCCCGCGGGATCGATGCGGATCATGATCTGGGCCTTCAGTTCGGTCTGCCGCGCCAAGTAGGGCGGAAGCGCCCACTCGTTGGCTAGCGCATCTTGGACGAGACTGTAGTAGCCGGCGTTGGCCTGCTCGCGCGCGTCCCCCGAGAGACTCGTGCCTTTCGAGATCTGGTTCCCCTTGATGATCACCGCGTCTTCTTTTTCTTCGCTCTGATCCTTCAGTCGATCGAGAGAGCGGATTCGGGCCAGCGCGGCGTCGAGCCGCTTCTGGCGCTCGGCGGCCGATTCTTTCTCGGACTTCGCCGCTTTATCGGTCTTTTTCGGGTTCAGAACCATTTCGTCGGGCTTCGGCGCTTCTTGCGCCGGAATCGGCTCGGTCTTCTTGGCTTCTTTCGCCGCGTCCGGGAGTTTCTCCGCCGGGTCTTCCTTCGGAAGCGTCTTGGAGACTTGCGAGAGATCTTTCTTCAGCAGATCCGGCAGTCCGACGACATCTACGCGGAGAGCGGGCGCGATGAGGATCGGCTCTCCCGGAAAGACGAGGCTCTTCACGACGATGAACAGCGCCAGCCCGGCATGCACGCCGAGCGACCAGGTAAAGCCCTTTCCGAGGCGATCTTCCCGAATCGACTCCATCCCTTTAGAGCCTTTGGTTCGTGTCTCCCGGCTCGGTGACGAGACCGACGCGGGTGATTTGGGCTTGTTTCACTTCCGCCATGACTTGGGCGATGTAACCGTAAGGGACACTCTGGTCGGCCTGGATGAAAATCTGCACATCGGGCTTCGCTTTCGCGATGGCCATGAGTTTCGTGCGCAGAGTTCCCGCTGGAACCACGTTCCCGTTCAGGAGCACGCGTCTCGATTTATCGACGGCGAGTACGAGTTGGTCCGGAACTTCGTTCATGCTCGGCGCGTTCGCCTTCGGCAGATCGACCTGGATCCCCTGTTGCATGAGCGGAGCGGAAATCATGAAGACGATCAGAAGGACGAGCATCACATCGACGAGCGGAGTGACGTTGATTTCCGACAGGGCGGTCTGCGTTTTATTCGGCGAAAAACCCATGTTTAAACCCCCTGGGTCGGGCTAGGGGAGGAAACTCCGCCGCTGCGAGCCTGGATTTGGCTGCGGCGAACAATGTTCAGGAAATCCTGGTTAAAGCCGTCGATATCGAGGGCGATCCGTTTGATTTGGTTCAGGAAGTAGTTATAAAAAATCGCGGCGGGAATGGCGGCGCCGATCCCGGCCGCGGTCGCGATCAGGGCTTCGGAAATGCCCGGTGCGACGACCGCGAGGTTCGCGGATCCCGACGCGCCGATGCGCTGGAAGGAAGTCATGATTCCCCAGACGGTTCCGAACAACCCGATGAATGGAGCGGCGCTCGCAGTGGTCGCAAGCCAGGTCACGTTCTTCTCCAGGACGGCGACTTCGTCGTTCGAAGCGCGGCTGAGGGAGCGGGAAATATTCTCGACCTCGAGGCTTCCGGTCGCGAAGTCGCCGTTGCCCGGAAGTTTCCGAAGTTCTTTCATGCCGGAACGGAAGACCGCCGCGATCGGCGAACGCGCGAACTGATCGATGCGCAGAAAAATATCGTCCATACTTTTCGACTGCCAGAAGAAGCTGATGAACTTCACGTTCTCTTCGGTCGCGGATTTCAGCGAGCGCCACTTGGCGTAGATCACGGCCCAGCAGAAAATGGACATGAAGAGCAAGGAGAGAAGGACGAGCTGGCCCATCAGTCCGGCGCTCATCACGAGATCGAGAAGGCCCATCGAGACGACTTGCGGATTGTTGCTTGGCATAGAGCTTTATCTTAGCTCCGCGCTGCGGAGCGGCCAAAGCGATTTCTTCTCGCGAAAGAAATTACGCAGGATATCCAGCAGGATCACCGTCTGAAGAACGACGCTCGCGAGAGGACCGCCGAGACCGCCGGTCAGAAATCGAATCGTCGGAGCGTCGATATCGAGACGGATATCGTACCGAAGGAGGAGGACTCCCTGGGATTCGCTCCCGAAAATCGGCAGACTGAATACGCAGTGGGCGACGATTAAAAATCCGGCCACGACGCCCGCACCGCCCGCGAAGTCGCGCTGGAGGTGCGCTCGCAGGGAAAGCGCGGTTCCCAGTAGTGCGAGCGTTACGAGATGGGCCCAGCCGATATGGAACTGGAACGCTTTCGAGAGCGAGTAGAGCAGGGCGCTGAGAATGATCGCGCGGAGGGGATGGGCGTTGTCGCGAATATGCGCCATGAATCTACCGCGGAAAATAAACTCATCGATGTAGACCATCATTAAGATGGATAGCGCGCGAAAGGCGAGGCCGAAGATCGCCAGCGCCGGTGTATCGCTCTGAACGAAGAATCCGACGTAGCGGTAATACCCCGCGCCGATCCCGATCGCGGCGAAAACGCAGGCAAACACCGCCCCTCTCAGGAAAGCGGGATAGAACTCGTGTTCGACCAGGTGGGTGGTCACGATCTCCGAGCGAGAGACCGTCGCGATCGGATTGAAGAGGATGAGAACGAAGAGGAAGCTGATGGAAGCGATTCCGACGACGAGAATCTGGTTTTTGGTCGTCGTTTCGGAGATCTCGGCGAAGGGAGCGCCCGAGCGTGCCATGAAATAGGTGATGATCGACAGAATGATCAGTCGAAAGGCGCCGTTCCAGGTCAGGTAGGAGAGGGCAAGGATCAAGGCTCTACGCATAGGGTCCTACCATCTTCGCGGCGCCGCACCGAGGGTGCAACGGGAAGCCCCTGCCGAGCATGCACTCTCGTCGCCCCGCCAAATGATTGACGCTCGGATTTAGCGCGACTCGTGATAAACTTTTGCCGGGAGAATCAGGATGATTCAGCTGCAAACGCTCTCCAAAGGATATTCGGAGCGCAAAAAGGTCCTCGATCATATTT